>CAYQPF010000165.1:0-10440 GCA_964419225.1 uncultured Candidatus Cloacimonadota bacterium
TAATGCCATCAAATTCACCTATCCAGGTGGAAGTGTTTCTCTCAGCTTTACCATCATCCAAAATAAATTCATTACAAAAGTTACCGATACCGGGCAAGGCTTTACTGAACAGGAACTGGATAAGCTTTTTGTCTCCTTTCAAAAATTCTCCGCACAACCTACTTTCAGCGAACCCAGCTCCGGATTCGGCCTGCTGATCGTGAAAAAAATCCTCGACTTACACGAAGGTGAAATCTGCGTACATAGTCAAAAAGATGTTGGCTCCACCTTCAGCTTTTCCCTGAAAATAGATTAATAGCCCCAATCCTTTCCTTTTCTCCTCACTAACAATTAACAACTAACAACTAAATTGTCATTTCTCCCCTGCCCACTGCCTACTGCCCACTGCCAACTGATAGCCCCCTTCTCGACGAAATCCCGATCAAAACCCCGTTCCAGATATGATGCGAGATCAGATAAAATATTGAGGGAATAGCAACTACAGGACTGAAATTCGTCAAACAGGTGATCATCGCTAGAATTGTATTCTTATGCCCGGTAGAAACAGGACAGGTGAACTGCATTTTGGGATTCTTCCCGGCTAAAACATATCCTGTCAGATACATAATGCCAGAGATGAATAAGGTCATCGAGAAAATCAGAAGTGATGTTTTAACAGGGATTTCTCTGATCTTTAAAGATGATGAAGCTACAACAACTGCGATCATAGATAATTGTAATATACCCTTAAATGGGTCAATTCTTCTCAGAATAAAGTTTTTGATAGTCAGAAACCGCCTCAGAACGAGAGCTATCAACAACGGGATAAAGATATAAGTGGCCACTTGCAGAAATGTCTCCAAAGGAGAACTCATTTCAGACAGTTTACTGAAGAAAATTCCAGGTACTAAAGCATAAACAAAGGGTGATAAAATGTTAAAAATAACCACATTCGAGACCACAAACTCCATATCTCCCTTGGTAAGTCTGACGATTACAGGTGCTCCCAAAGCAGGTGGAGTGATGATGATCAAAAACAGTCCCAAACGATAATCAAAATTCAAAAAGGAGGTCGAAAAAAACACTAATACCGGCATGATTAGCCAATTCATCGAAGGATAGATTAATAGTTCCTTTCGGAAGAATTTGTGAAAACTCAGATCCAGCTGTAGAAAACTGCTGAATAATAAGAACATTAAAACCCAGGAGACCAAAGGCTTGAAAATACTTAAACCCGGCAAGAAAAACCCGTTTATGATTGCCAATATCAGCAATTCTCCCATCCACTTTTCCACAAGACTGATTACCTTCAATTTCTATCTCCCTTTTTTACTCTCAGAGTACTTGATAATAAAAAGGAATTTTAGGCAATAAAAAAAATGAAACTATTTAGGTGTTTTTCGAAAATAACCACAAATGGTCACAAATGGGAAACGAATGAACACAAATTAATTAGTACTTTACAACTGATTTTTTTTCATTTTTTGTCCGAATATTAATAGGTATTTGGGCTAAAGCCCACGAGAGGGTGGGTTTTATTTATACCCGGCATAAATGCCGGGCCTATTGATGCACAAAGCCTATTATGCCCGGTATAAATGCTACGTCTGGTGATTAACAAAGCCTATGAAATCAGACATAATTTACCTCATCAATAGCCTCCGGTTTTAACCGGAGGATTTATATTTAAACAAGTATTCCTCCCTCCCCAATGGTTTCAGCCAAATTCTCTTTCTATAATCATAAAGAAAAACAAATAGTTTAATATGAAATTCGATTTTGGTTCTGACTTGTCCTGGTTAGGTTTTAGGAGAAAAGGAATTAGACTTTAGTACAGTACAACTAAATTTTTTCGTTTTTTGGCAAAACATTAAAGTCAAAATGGACTTTGTGGCAAATACAGAGACTGCTCAAAATTTTTATTCCTTGACAGCTAATTTCTTATTATAAAATATTAAGCTGTACTGTATGGAGGTAAAATGATCACTCAAACATGTTCTTGTGGAAAAGTGTATCACTTTAAAGATGAAATTAATAACAAAAGAGTCATGTGTCCGCTTTGTGAACAGGAATTTACTGTTCAATCCACTGATTCATATTTTGATCTGTTCAGCCGTGATATGTTCTTTATCAACCAAAAGCATTTTTCGATTTCCGAAAAGTACCATGTTTTGGATGAGAATAATAATCCTTTGTTCTATGTTGAAAGACCTAATTTCATTTTGAAGCTGTTATTAATTGTTCTTTTTGGCATAGGTGTGTTCTTTTTAATTGTTTTCACATCTATTCGTGCAGAAGAATCTGTGAGATCCCTTATCATGTTAATAGGATTTGTAATAATTTTTGCAGGCTCAATGTATATCATGGGCAGGAGAAACATCAGTTTCTATAAAGATAAGATGAAGCAGGAATTAATTCTAAAAATCACACAGAAGAAAATCATAGAATTTCCTTCGGGTTTGTTCGAAGTACAGGATCATACAGGTGAAGTTATTGCCAGTTTGAAGAACAATAATTTCATTGATTTCTTCCGAAAACGCTGGTATTGGTATGATTCACAGGCTAATATGGTAGCTTTAGTAAAAGAAGAATCCTTTATTTTAGCATTTTTCAGAAGGTTCTTGGGTAGTTTCTATGGTATTCTCAGAATGAATTTCTTGTATAAAACAAGTAATAATGTTACTTTTGGCGAGTTTAACAGGAAACTGAGTGTTTTTGATAAATATGTGCTGGATCTGTCGAAAGATCCTGACAGACTTTACGACAGAAAGATTTGCGTCGCTTTAGGTGTTTTACTCGATACAGGAGAAAGAAGATGATGGAAGAATTAACCACTAATCAAACTGAGATCCACCGGGCAGAATTGATCAATTCTGCTATGCTGGTTAAAGAAGATATTGCTCCCGATGGAATCTTTGATATCGAAGACCACTTGATTAAGTTTCCTGTTATTACAACTTCCCTGATTTTGATTAATATCATTGTCTTTTTCTGGGAAATTGCAACCAATGCTCTGGACAGCTCACAGGGTTTGATCAATGCCGGTGCTATGCATAAAGCATCAATTTTGCAGGGAGAATACACCAGATTCATTACAGCCATGTTCTTACACGCTGATATTCTTCACCTATTCGGAAATATGATCATGCTTTACATCTCCGGGATAATTGTTGAGTCCTTTTACAAAACTAATCAAACCATCGTCATTTACTTCCTGAGTGGTATCGCAGGCTGTCTGCTGAGTTTTCTGCTTTCTCCCTCCCAATTACCTTCAGTTGGTGCTTCAGGAGCTATCTTTGGTTTGATCGGTGCCAACATTGTTTTCTTTCTGCAAAATAAGAATGTGATCAACAATATCAATAAAAGAGTTTCAACAGTATTCATTCTTTTTGCTATTTTTAGTATTCTTACAGGCTTGTCTTCGGAAATGATTGATAACTATGGGCATGTTGGCGGTTTTTTAGGAGGAGCTATCTTCTGCCTGCTCTTTAAAAACAATATCGAACACTTACAATTTACTGCCGGGAAATCTCTTTTCCCTAAATAATCAAATACTCTGCGTAAAGGGAGGAACTTTGAACGAAGAAAAAGAAGATAAAAAAAGCGAAGCCAAACAACGTGCTGATTTAGAAAAAGATAAAAGAATCAAGTCAATGGTTAACTTGATTACCTCTGTAATCATTGTTCTTAGTATTCTGATTTTACTTTATGGTGGGTGCGTAACCCTCATTATTAATACACTTGAAGGCTAAACAGTGTTTATCCCACAGGAGGTAATATGAATGAAGAAGAAAAAGACGACCTGGATGATGATTGCATCACATCTGAAGTTTTTCAAAAAAAAGAGTTATCACCAAACACCAAAACCTTATACAAACTCCTCAAGGTAATCATCATTATCATGGGAGTAGTAGGACTTTTGATCGGTGGGTGTATAATTTACTTTTTCTCCACAGGTGGGTTAGCCAGATAGTTTTCAAGTTCTGAAGCTTTGTCTGACGTTTAACTATTGACAGAACAATCCTTCGATATAAATTTTGCTGTAATTGAATCTCTCTTGTTTGCGACGGAGGTAATATGAATGAAGAAGAAAAAGAAGAACATAGTGTAGATAATCTAAGCTCTGATGTTGTTCCCCAAAAGGAATTGTCGAAAATCTCTAAAATTAAATACAAAATCATCACGGTATTTCTTTTTGCATTTCTCATTGTACTTGGGGTTTTAGTACTTCTTGTTGGCGGGTGCTATGTTTATTTGGTTGTACTGGGCATTTCACAGCAATGACATATCCAACCACCTCCTGCTGTCCGATCTGCAAAATCACCATTCCCGCAGTTAAAAGTATCGAAGGGAATAATGTGTTTTTATCAAAATCCTGCCCCGAACATGGCTCTTTTAAAATCCTGATCAGCAAAGATGCTCAGCGTTTTTTTGATCAAACCTTCAGCTCACCGGGTAAAGAAGTTTACGAACACCAAACCAAAGTTGCCAAGGGTTGTCCTGATGACTGCGGTCTCTGTCCTGATCACAAACAACACCTTTGTTCTGCTCTCATTGAAATCACCAATAAATGTGATCTGCGTTGCCCTGTCTGCTACTTCGGTGACTTTGGTCAGGAAGACATCTCCTTTGCTGAATTTCAAAGCAGACTCGCCACTATCCTGAGAACGGAAAACGGTAACCTGGATGTTCTACAGATCTCTGGTGGTGAACCGACTCTTCATCCCGATTTTCCGACTTTTCTCGAATATGCTTATAACCAGAATATCACGAGAATCCTCGTTAATACAAACGGCTTGTCAATTTTATCTGATCCGGTTATTTTTGCTACTTTACTCGATCATAAAGATAAAGTGGAGGTCTATTTACAATTTGACGGCTTTAATACCTCAGCCAATCTCTTTCTCAGAGGCACAGATTTACTTCAGAAGAAGCTGGAGATCATTGACAAACTAAACAATGCAAATATCAAGATCTGCCTGGCGGTAACTGTTATTCCCGGGAATTTATCCGAATTGAAGAATATTCTGAAACTTGCCATTGAAAAAGAGAATATTACCGGTGTCACCTTTCAGCGCTTTACTAAAACAGGGTGCGGGGAAGAGCTGACACAGCCCAGTCTGCTTCAGGAAGATATCCTGCAGGAATTGGCTGATACAGGTTATCTCAAATACAAACATATTGTTCCGCTGCCCTGTTCACATGAAAACTGCACCTCTGTCTCCTTTCTCTTTGTGGCAGACGGGAAAGTCCATTCCCTGGGGAGTATGGTGGATTTTGCCAAGCACCAGCATATTATAAAGAACAAAATAGGCTTTGATTCTACTATACTTGATTATCTAAAAGAACAAACTTCCTGCTGCTCAGGCGGATGTTGTTCTTCAATCACCCGGAAACTTCCCGTTGTTAAGAAACTAAGAGCTTTTACAGAGGGCAAGGCTTCGAATTATAAAAACATGAAAATTCTCCGAATTGTCGTGAAAAACTTTATGGATGCGACGACTTTTGATACAGTACGGGCACAGAAATGCTGTGTAGGTGTAGCTGTTGGTGATAATAAAATAATACCCTTTTGTGTGAACAATATCTTTGGTAAGCGGAACAATGCTGATCGCTGATAAAATTCCCAATTTGATTACTTATGGTATTTTTACAGCTATTGGTCTTGTTGTAGCCATCTTATTGTTAAAAATCATCAAGTATCCGGCTAAACAGAACGGTATAAAAGTAAGTTCTCTTATCCCTGTTTTTATTCTTGGAGCAATTATCGGTTCCAAGATTCCTGTGATCCTAAGTTATGGCTGGCATCCGGAGTTTATCTGGACAGGTAAAAGTTATTATGGTGCAATTCTGGGAGCTTTTTTTGCAATTAATCTGTATAAGATTATCTTTAAGATCAAAGGAAATTTTGGGGACAGATTTGTCATCCCGCTTTGTGTTTCCGCAGGTATTGGCAAGATAGGTTGTTTCTTCAACGGCTGTTGTTCAGGAACTGCCACCAACTTTCTATTCAAATGCAGGAACTTTGCCGGGGTTTATGTACACCCTGTGCAATTCTACGAAACTTTGTTCGAATTCTCCTGTGCCGGTCTGTTCTTCTATTTTTACCGGACAAAACGCTTACAAGGAAGTCATTTTCTGATTTATATCCTGCTATATATGATTTTCAGGTTTGGGATTGAATTCATCAGAATAGAACCTAAAGTTGCTTTTGGTATCTCAGTTTATCAAATTATGTCTGTTATATTTATCCCCTTATTTGCTTTTATACTATACAGGAGGCAAAAAAATGCTGCAGCAATTCATTGAAATTACGAAAACCTTTATCAATAGTCAAAACCTTCTCCAGCTATCATCATTGTGTTTGCTCTGGATAACCTCTCTCTCCATTTTGGCTTCTGTTGTGTATAAATTTACCGAATACAAGAGCGGGAAAAAGACCAAACTTCAAGCAAAGAGCCACCTGATTGAGACCTTCTCCATGGCTTTTATGATCATAATAATCTTTAACATTCTACAAAAGAATTTGGGTGCTTTCACTGTAACCTTCACAGATAATCTCATTGCCCTGATTTTCGGTGGATTCTTAGCTTTATTGGGAACCTGTCTTCATATCTGGTCTAAAATCGCTATCGGAAAATATTGGTCAAATCAGATTGAGATTATTGAAGACCATCATCTTGTAACAACAGGTCCTTATGCAATTGTCCGGCATCCAATGTACAGTTCTTTGATTCTTTGGCTAATCGGTCTGTCTTTCATATTCCTCAATTATGCGGCTCTGGGAGTAACTCTTTTCGTTTTCGTCCCGATGATGATCATCAGGGCATCTGCAGAAGATAAACTGCTTCGCGAACTGGATAAGACCAGCTTTGCTGTTTACAGCAGGTCTATGAGTCAACTGATACCCCGTTTTAGCGGGCTTGTCTCTTTGCTGCTCAGACTCCTGGTCATTGCCTTATTTGGATATTCTCTCATAACCATGCAGATGAGTATCTCACGTTTCGCTATTATTTTTCTGGCACATCTCTTAACCGGAATCCTGATCAAAGTTCCCAAAATCAGTTTTTCCTATATTAATAAGTCCTTCATTATGCTGATTATCTTTGTCACTTCTTTATACAGCAAGCCTGCTTTCTGGTTTTTATATCTGGTCTTGTTCTTTGATATCTGGGGACTTTTTTTGAATTGCCCCTGTATGATAATCTATGATAAATACAACCGCTGCCCCTGTTTCGATCTCATCAAAGGGTGTGTCTGCAAAATAAAAAAGTGAAGAATATTATTTGTCCAAATTGATTTCAATAATTTTGAATTTTCTCGTTCCTTTTAAGTGTGTAACTTTAATTTTTCTTGATGCAGTATTTGAATTACCGAAATCTAATTGTATTTCTTTATCATTCAACCACGCCATTTTCAAATTAAAGTCAGACTCTCCAAAAGTTAATTCTCCCATGTGCTTATCATTCTTATTATAAACACTAATTATAGTTGCACCACTTCCAAATGACATTACTGGATCCTTTAAATATTTAACCAACTTGTATTCCTTATTCGGAGATAAGATAATAAGAGTTTTTTTGTCCTTAAAATAACCTGTTTTTTCAATTTCCAAATTAGCAAAATTAGCTGGCAAAATATTCTTTCTAAAGGGACTGTTATGTATAAAGTAGCTAAAGCCTATTCCAACATCAAAAGATGATAAACTGAAAATCATTACAAATAGTATAAAATATTTTTGAGTTTTTGAAAGAATTTTGAAATATGTATAATATTCACTAATTACATAAATTAGCAGAATGAGAGTAATAAAAATTTTTGGAATAAAAACAAACATACCATAAATAAGTAAAATGGCAAATCCAGTTGTTGTGTCATTATAGTAAATAATAAATTTGACTATTAAATCTATAACAGATAGCCCGAATAAAATTAGCACACAGTATTTTAAGAGTCTTTTGAAGCTGCCTTCAATCACAAATAAATCTGATATAGCTTTTCTGCTAAAGTTCATTAAAGAAACCTTAATCCATTCCCCTTTGTCGGAGCTGTTGTAGATTTATTCTTGAAGAAGTCTGGCTTCGGTCTCGCATAAAGACCCCCTAAAGTAGATAGATAAACCTTATCATTGGAAAAATTTATGGCAGTTATCGTGTGGTAATCCAGACCACTCATATCCAGATAATAAATAGTAATGGTTTCTAAATCAATTTCATAAATACAGGACAGATCATATGCACATAATTTATTTTCGTAAACAAAGAAATTAACATTTTTAGATAAAGTATAAGGTGTTTGAGTCCAGGTAATTCCATCTTCTGAGTTCCAAAGATAGTGACCACTTTTAGTCCATAGTTTATTTTGATATTCAAAGAAACTGGTGCAAAAAAATTGGATGGGGATTTCGTTAACTTCCCCGGTAGAACTAATCGTGTAGTTAGCACCATAGTTATTTCCTGTTCCATCACCGGCACTGCAATAATATACTCCATTATGGTAATTCAGTGCATATATGGCTGCCCTATAATCACTGATCTTTTTTATCACAAAGTGATCAATCTGATAACCATACCCTAAATTTGCCTCAGGTATTGGTATGATTGAAAAGTCAACTAAACAGAAATAAGTTCCATTCTTACTTGGATCTTCGTTTGAAGATTCATTGAAATAGAAAAGAAATTGCCTGTCCCCATTTGACACAATATAATCTGACTGATACCAGGAGGTTAGAATTCGAGCATTAGATGTAAAAGTGGAATCTAAGGTGGAGGGCTTTAAATAAATGTCAAAATATTCACCATTGTTAAACATCAAAGGACAACCATCAAGGTAGGCAAAAGAATTGATAAAAATTGCTGTTTTGTCATCAGATGCTCCAATAATGTAATTGTTGTTCATATATACTCTGCTCTTACTACAATAGTGATATGATGAAACCCATACTTCCCGGGTGTTATCTAACAAACTCAAATACCCTATGGTATATGGACTCAATATCTGGAGTTTATCATCGACTATTCTTGTATTTAAAAGGAATTGCTCATCCCCTAATATGCGTTTATCTATGCTCCAACTATCAGTAATTACCTCAGTTTCTGTCACTTTTTTTGTACAGGAAACTAATATAATTAGTAACATCAAAAGAAATAGTAATTTCCTCATTTATCCTCCAATCAAATCATGCAATTTTCATTGAAATTCAATCTCAGTTTAATATTGCCCTGTCAAGTACAAATTTGCACATTCCTGTACCCGAGAACGATAATCTGCTGTCCTGCGGACAGGAATAGGGACAAACAAACCCGCAGCTGAAGCTGCGGTCTAATATCTTGAGTCCTGCGGACTTAAGGAGAGATAAGATACAAAAATGGCCATTTGTTAATTTGAAATTTTGTAGTTGATTTTTTTTGGACCCATTTTCGTTTCTTGGAGGTTATAAATTCTCTAAAGTCTAATTCAAAGATGATCATACTCACCTTTTTAGTGGGGATTCTTGCATTTATTCCAATTGACAAATGAATTAATCATGCTTTCTTTTGTAATAGGTAAAGTGAATTCAGGAGGTTATATGGCAAGATTCATGCTCTTATTAAGAGGTTCGCAGGAATACTTTTCCACTCTCTCTCAGGCAGAACAAGCTGAAGTTATTAAATTATATGATGACTGGGCAAAGAAATTGAATTCTTTAAATAAACTGGCCGGAGGGAGCGGATTTTCTAATGCTACGGTCAAACTCTTCAAAGAAAACGGCAAAATCCAACAATTAGAGAAGCCGTACGCAAATACCTCCGAAGAACTGAGCGGTTACTTTATGCTTGAAGTGGATTCATTCGCAGAGGCCGTTGAATTAGCTCATGAATGCCCCGGGCTATTGTTCAATGAAACAGTTGAAGTCGTTCCTTTTGACCATTAACAGAGGCAGATATTACCAGCTTCGTTCCAGAATAAATGTACAGCCTTTCTTGCCACAGCTGCTCAACGCTGAGGAAGTGACAGTACATTTCAACGGTTCACCCAATACCGTCTGTAGATGATGCTTAACATGCCCACCACAACAATAACAGTAGGTCATTGAAACAGTTTCCTTAGTCTGAGGAATACATGAACAGCAGTAAGATGCCCAATTGTCAGGCTGAAAACTTACTTTTATCTTCCCGTTATCCAATAATTCCACCTTATGTCCAAAAACAAGTTTCGTTTCGTTTGCAGCTTTGATCCTTTCTTCAAAAGTCTTGTTACTTTTATTTATTTCTTTGGATAACTTGAATCTTTTCCCGCCCAGACAGCAAGCACAAGCTTCTCTGATTTGAACCCGTTGTTCATGTGCTAACAGTTTATCCATCCTGTGCATTGCCAGAGTCAGCCATTCAGATTTCATTATCGGTTTTGAACCGGATTTGATCTGTTCTCCACCTTCCATAATTTCTGCGATAATTTTGTCTTCAATTCCGTGCTGTACTA
>CAYQPF010000166.1:0-10302 GCA_964419225.1 uncultured Candidatus Cloacimonadota bacterium
CAATTGGACGCCCTTTTCGGGCGAGTTTATTGGCTATTTATCCCGGTGGCTTCCGAGGCTGTGCAAAAATGAAGAGAAACGCAGGAAAAACACTTCTTCCACCCTCACCTCAGTCCTCTCCCTAACTAGGGAGAGGAAGCTAAATGGTTGGCATGTAATACATTAGAAGTATTTCAAGTATTTAGAGATGTCAAATGTGGCCATTTGACCTCCAGTTGAAAGTTGTTTTTTGCACAGTCTCTTCCGCCACCGGCTACCAAAGAGTATGCACCTTCGGTGCAATAGATGGAGATTTTGCATTATGCAGATGCTTCTAAAGATCGGCGTTCCATAGGACCGCTTGATTTATCAGGTAGGTGACAACCATTTTAATGGTTTTGGATTAACCCAAACTGTGCAGTAGAATCTTTACAATCTGGCTGAAGCTATCTCAGTGGGCTGTGGGCAGTAGGCAGTAGAGATTTACGAGAAAGAGATTTGAAGGACTTACAATCTCACTCACCATATATTTATTATATAACCTCGTTCGATTGCAAACCTTCAATCTTCACGATCTTCGACCCAGTTTGCAAACCTCTACTGCACAATCCGGGATTAACAGGATTTATCTTGGAAAGCATCAAAAGAAATTAAATAGAATAAGTTTAGCATTTGATGGATGTTTGAGTTCATATTACTATTGCATAATAATGGAGCTTGTAAATAATTATTGACTTCATTATTATATTCCATTATTGATACTCCTGAGGTAAAAAATGAAATCTTGGTTAATAATTATTATGCTTTTCTCTCTTAATTTTCTGCTATGTCTGGAAATGGAAGTGCTTGATTTCAAGGGAGATCCCCTGGATTTGCACGGATCTGCCAACAAAGTTCTCGATGCCAACGCTGATGCCTGTGCTGTGCTCCGGGTCGAATGTGATCTGACACAGGAACTGCATATCACCGATGCTGAAGTCTATAAAAAAGAACGTAAATCCGAAGGAGTTTACTATTTCTATCTTAGTATTCATGAAAAATATCTCACTTTTGCTGCCAAAAGCTATATGCCCTTATACTATAAATTACCTGTGCCAAACTTACTCTCTTCTCAAACTTACGTCCTCAAACTACGCAGTATTGACAATAGTGCCGTTGATTCTTTGAAATACTCTCAACTTGTCCAGTTTAAGATTGAACCTGCCGATGCAAAAATCATGATCGATGGTGAGATCAGAAACCTGAACGAACCTGTCAACCTGCAGAAAGGCAGGCACAATGTTGAAATTGAAAAATTCGGTTTTGTGCCCCTCAGAGAAATCTTCACTGTCTCTGAAAATACTTTTGCATTTTCCTATAAACTTTCTCCTGCCAAGACTTACCCGATCTCTATCACTACCTCCCCCGATAAAGCTGAAGTCTATTTGAATGATATCAGACTCTTTGGCTCTACCGGTTGTACCCCTATTCAGGACCTTTTCCCAGCCGGTAAATATCGTCTGAAAATCATTAAACCAAATTACCTCACCCTGGAAAGCTATATCGAAATTGGTGAGAAAACCGAACAAAAAACCTATGTCCTGCAGCCTGATTTCGGAAAACTCTCTCTTACCTCCGACCCGGAAATAAATTTTAATGTATTCCTGAATGGCAATCCTGTCGGAAAAACTCCTCTCAGTCTGGAAAACCTTAAAGCCGGTAAATACCAAATAACCGCCCAACATGAACTATATGCCGCAAACCCTCTCAATATTGTTATAAATCCGGAAGATACTCTCTCCTTTATACTTAAACCAGAAGCAAATTATGGTACTCTATCTATTACTGTTCCAGCCAATTCTGAAGTATATCTTAATAATGTTAAAATGATTGAACTGAAAAATATTAAACTCCCGCCCCAATCGATCAGTCTTCAAATTAAATCTCCCCTTTCTGAACTTGTGATCGATCGCTTTATTATTAATAAAGGTGACAGCCTCTACAAAGAATATTCGCCTCCCCAAGCTTTCGGAACAATTAACTTCGATGTTTATCCGCCAAATAGTCAGATCGAATTGACGAATATCCTTGGCTTTGTTAAGTTATTAGATTCCAAATCGCAGGGAGATCTCTTACCTTACGGCAGATATAAAGTTGTGATTAAAAATGCGGATTACCAAACCTACAGCGAAGAGTTTGAGCTTAATCAATCTAATCTCCTTAAATCCATTCAGTTGGAAAAACGGGCCAGCATTCTCAATATAAAAGTTAAATCAAACTACAGTGCCGAGCAGATTGATTTGACCGTTACTATCACAAAAGATAATGACAGAATTTATTCCGGAACCCTCAAAAAACAGTTTGAATTACCCGGAGCAGGTGATTATCTTGTAGAAGTCAGGGATGAAAATAGCTTCAAATACTCTGAATTCGTAACAGTAACCAAGTATCAGCAGACATATCAGGTCAGCTTTTTTTATGATCCCAAAGTGTCTGACAGAAAGGAGCAAGTCAAATCCGATAACTATGAAAAGCAGCGTTCTGTCTGCAGGTCTGATCTGGTTTTCTCTCTGTGTAATCTGGAAAATAAAGATTCTGATTTTGCTTTCCACACGAAAGACAGATTTTTCCTTGGCTCTGTCGGATGGGAGAGCAAGTTTTTTAGAATCCGCCTGGGTGCCAGCGAGAGTCTAAAAATTCAGCATGTTTACTTATCCGCTGAACAAAAAAATCTTGCCGGGAATGTCTGGATAGCACAGGGTGAATTTGTGCTTGGTCTGCCCATTGTGAATTACGAATACCTGGGTGCTTTTGCCGGACTGGGCTGGTGCTCCGGGGCTGTATGGGCTAAAACAGATCTGGATGATGACTATATTTATTATAAAAATAATTCCTATCTGACAGAATTCTCTGCAGAACTCAGACTTGGCTTCGTCAAAGCAGGTGCTGTCGGCAAGTACCATTACCGGGCAAATAAAGTTAACTTTCAGGGTGCCGGATTATTTTTGGGGATAAGATTATGATGCAGCAGATTAAACATCAATTGCCAATAATTGCGTTAGCCATACTATTACTGATTAGCATGGGTTGTGAAGAGAATGATCAATCTGCCCAATTGAAGCCTTTTCTTTTTGGTCCGGATACTCTGATTGTTCAACCTCCCTCTCCACCAATTGATTCTACTCTCTTCTTCGATGACTTCTCGGATGGAAACTTCATCGGGTGGAGTAATTTGCTTGGTATCCAAACTATGTCAGTTACTAATGGCAGATTATTATTTGTACCCGATGTCACAGGAACACCTCATCTTGCAGGGGATAGTATTTCTTTCAATGGTAATTGGGAACTTGCTTGTAATCTTAAAACCGAAAGTATAGCTTTCACTAATAATCCATTTGGTTTTGGCGTTCTAAATGGAACAGATGCATATTTAGTGTTAGTCACACAATCAGGATATCTAAAAATCAGTAAATTGCAATTGAACGGCGGATGGCAGGTGCTACAACCTTATCTCAATATAAATGTATTTGATAGCACTTCCAGAAACTTCAGAATAAGTTGTAGTAACAATACTCTGAAGATTTATGATAATACTGTTTTAGTTTGTGAGGTTGGCATTCCAGGAGTAAATGATTTTCAGCAAATCGTTCTCTATTCTTCAGACGGTAATGCAGTTTCTTTTGATGATCTTAAGCTGATTCAGCTTCCCTGATCAATTGCTTTGGTAAATTACTATTCCTAATAGTTCTTTCACCTAATAGTTGTTTGTCGGAAAAGTAAGTTTTTTAAGTGTTAATAGACAAGACTGCGAACTTACATTAAGTAAGAAGAAAGTGTTGTTTATGGGAGATGAAATCAATAATTTAGCTTGACTGAAAGATATTCTAAATTATTTTTAGTGAAATAAATATAAAAATAAAGGGTGATTTATGAAATTAAGAGAAATCGTAGAGATGCTCGAGGGTGAGGTTCTCTCTGATCCGAGTCATTTGGATCGGGAAATTACGTGTGCCTTCGGTTCTGATCTGATAAGCGACATTCTTATGTGTACCAAAGAATCAACCATGCTCTTAACAGGCCTGACCAATCCTCAGGTTATCCGTTTATCAGACATGATAGATCTTTTGGGTATAATCTTCGTGCGTGGCAAAAGACCTTCAGAAGAGTTGATCGAAATGGCAAATGAAAGAGATTTGCCGATCGTAACAACCAGTTTTACGATGTACAAGTCAGCAGGTCTTCTTTATAATTCCGGTTTAAGGAGTTGTAAAATTTAGCTTATGGCAGTGTACTGGAACATAGTCCCGGGATTTGATGAGAGGGTGAAAAGTTTTTACGACCAACCACCCGAGCCGGATTTAACGCTTGATTTTGAAGTCGGAGAGAAAGACTTTGTTAATTCTGGCAATGCTTCTTCAGAGATTAAAACATTTCTGAAGAGACTGGCAGTTGACCCTGCCATCATCCGACGGATAGCTATTGCTTCCTATGAGGCAGAGATCAATGTCACCGCCCATGCCAGGGGAGGGAAGATCACTGCAAATATCTACGATCACATAATTCACATAGTCTTTGATGATAAAGGACCCGGAATAAAAGACATTGAACAGGCATTAATTCCAGGCTTTTCCACAGCGGATGAGCTTGTCAGGGAAATGGGTTTTGGAGCAGGTTTGGGTTTACCCAACATCAAGAAAAACTCTGATTGCCTGTTTATTGATTCCGAATTTGGCAGAAACACAGTATTGGAAATTCTGATTTATTTTTAATATGGAAGAAAAAAGCTATTTTCATGCAATTATAGTAAATGAAGACCGTTGCACCGGTTGTATGCGGTGTGTCCGTGTGTGTCCGACTGAGGCTATCAGAGTAAGAAAAGGCAAGGTAGAGATCGATTATTCACGTTGTATTGATTGTGGAAAATGTATCAAGACATGTCAATTTGCAGCACTCTTACCTGCCTCGGATCCTTTTGAAATCATTAATAATTATAAATACAAGCTGGCAATTATTTCGGCTTCTTATGCCGGACAATTCTCTGAAGAAATTGATTATCCGACAGCCAAAAAGGCCTTACTTTCTTTGGGATTTGATGAAGTTGCAGAAGAATCTATGGTGAATGAGATCAGTGTGAAAATGAAAAGAGATTATATTTTCACACATCCTGAAATTCGCCCTATTCTCTCCAGTAATTGTCCTGCTGTAGTCAGATTGATCCAGGTTCGTTTTCCCTCATTATTACCTCATTTGCTGCATATAGAAGCACCCATGAGTATTTTGTCGATGTTTTTAAGAGACAAAATAGTGAAAGAAAAGAACCTTAAAGAAGAAGAGATCGGCATATTTTTGATCGTTCCCTGTATAGCACAGGTTACAGCAGTGCATCAACCTGAAGGAGCATACAAACGAATCCATGAAGGTGCCTTGTCGATCAGAGATATTTATAATAAAGTTCGGGAGAAAATGAAGACAGCTCAGGCGGATACAACACCCATAGAAACCTATGAAAAAGGACTGAGTTGGGCTTTATCCGGTTTAGAAGCAGATGAAGTGACAGATCAAAAGATTCGCACGCTGGAAGTGAGTGGAATTGAAAATGTGTCTGATATTTTGAAGAAAATTGAAGATCATCTTCTGGATCAGTATGAATACATCGTTCTCAGAAATTGTACTTATGGCTGTGTCGGGGGTGAACTCAATGTCGAGAGTCCCTTTATTGCAGCAAGCCGGATCAAGAAATTGGTAAAGAATTCCAATAATCAGAAGGTTAAGAATCAGGATATCCTATATGAATATTATCAGGATGGTTTTTTTGATGTACTTCCCTTGGAACCCAGGTCAATCATGGAATTGGACAAGGACATCAAGCAAGCTATTCAGAAAATGAAGAAAATGAAAGAGATTCTTAATACATTGCCCAATATAGATTGCGGAGCGTGCGGAGCACCAAGTTGTCATGCTTTGGCAGAAGATATTGTACAGGGTAAAGCCACCTTGGAAGATTGCGTTATTCTACTCAGAGACGGGAAGAATTAGTTCATGAATCCTATCAGAAAACCTGTTGTTGCCGGAGCTTTTTATCCGGAATCTCAGGAACAACTTAGAGAAGATATCCAAAAATATTTAGCTAAAGCCGAAGTTCCATCTGTTAACAAGGATATTTTAGGTATTGTATCGCCACATGCCGGTTATATGTATTCCGGTGCTTGTGCCGCACATGGTTACAAGGCAATCCAATCCAAAAACATAGAAATAGCAATTGTCCTTTCTCCTTGCCATCATGCCTATGGCTTTGAATATGCCCTCGGCGAATATACATATTTTGAAACACCTTTGGGTAAAATCCCTGTGGCTGAAGATATCCTGGATTTACTCAATACAGATAAAGCATTCGACTTTATCCCTGAAGTTTACGACAGAGAACATGCCTTGGAAGTTCAGCTTCCTTTTTTGCAGATTATTAGTCCTAAAATTAAAATTGTACCCATAATCATCGGGAATCAATGTTTGGCTAATTCCGAATATCTGGCAGAAAAACTTTTACATGTTTTGGAGCCAATTATAGATAAAACCATTGTCGTAGCCAGCAGCGACTTATCTCATTATCACAGTGCGGTTGAAGCTTCAGAAAAAGATACCCGCTTAATAACCTCATTTCTGCATCAGGACAGAATAGCTCTGGCTCAGGATATTAAGTCCAAAGCTACAGAAGCCTGCGGATTTGGCTGTATTTTAACTCTCATGAGTCTGGCTGAAAAAATGAATTATCAGAATTACCAGACTTTAAAATATACTCATTCAGGAAATGTCTCCGGAGATATGAAGCAGGTCGTCGGATATTTTTCCGGTATAATTTCCCGCTAATCTTTAATAATTTGTCAGGTTTAACAACCAAGAGAATTGCATGAATAATGATTTCTCATCTATCGATAAAGAAAATATCTTTACTGTCAGCGAAGTGACACTTCATTTAAAAAATGTCTTAGAATCTAATATCCCGGCCATGACTGTTATTGGAGAAGTAAGCAATTTATCACAGCCTTTCTCAGGTCATTTGTATTTTTCTTTAAAAGATGAAAACAGTATCTTAAAATGTGTTTGCTTTAAATCCGCCATGTTTGGCCAAAGTTTTGTACCCCGAAATGGAGATAAGATCATTTGTCTGGGTAAAATAACGGTTTATGAAAAAGCGGGCTACTATCAGTTAATGGTTCAAAAGATCTTCCCGGCAGGAATAGGCTTGCTGCAAATGCAATTTGAAGAGCTGAAGAAGAAGCTCTCACAGGAGGGTTTATTTGATTCAGACCGGAAAAGAGCCTTGCCCAAATACCCACAGAAGATCGGGATTATAACATCAGCTACAGGTGCAGCATATCAGGATATTAAAAATATTCTCACCAGAAGATATCCCTGCGATATATATCTCTACCCGGCTCTCGTACAGGGACAGGATGCTGTCGGAGAATTGATGGCCGGACTCGATTATTTTAACCAGGTTTTTGCCGTGGATGTAATAATTATCGGTAGGGGCGGTGGCTCGTATGAAGATCTGTTCTGCTTCAATGATGAACAATTAGCCAGGAAAATCGCCTTTTCCAAAACTCCTGTAATCTCTGCTGTCGGACATGAAATTGACTTTACTATTGCCGACTTCGTGGCAGACCTACGTGCTCCTACACCTTCTGCAGCCGCCGAATTAGCTGTTCCTGATAAAATAGAGATCCTGCGAAATCTGGATAACTATTATCAGAGAATCAGACTGCTGACTCTTAAAAATGCCCATTACCGCAAACAAATTCTGGGTGTATGGGATAAAAAACTGCAGATGCATCATCCGCTCAGGAAAATGTATCAGTTCCAACAGCGTCTGGATGAAGCCTATTTTAAATTGCAGGCACCTAATGTTTTACTGACTGCCAGCAAGAAGAAAATTCAATTGCAAAAGGAAAAACTTCTGGATTTAATCCAAATGCAAACCTTAAATCAGACAAAAACACTCAACAACAGAATAATAGAAATCAACCATACTCTGAAAGAATTAACCAAGGAAAAATTAACTGATTATAGGAATAAGCTTAAAACTAAAGAGAATGAATTAAATGAATTTTCGCCTAGAAATACTCTTAAACGTGGATATGCCATTGCCCGAATGAAAAGCAGATTAGTTAAAACAGTAAGACAGATTAACAAAGGTGACTTACTAAATTTAGATCTGATCGATGGAACGCTTAATTGTGAGGTAAAAGAAATTGAGCCAAAATAATTATCAATTATCAATTATTAATTATAAATGGGGGATCAGTAAAAGTTATTGGTTATTTTTATTCTTCACAGTCTGTATTCAGTTATGTTTTGCTCAGGCCAAGCCTGAGATTCGTGCGATCTGGGTTACCCCCTGGGATTTGAACAGTCCTGAGAAAGTGGATCAAATGCTTTCTGATGCCGTTGGGAACAATATTAACCAGATTTTAGCAGAAGTAAGATATAGGGGAGATGCCTTATATACTCCCAATCGAAAAGTGAACTACTATCCCAATTTAGAACAGAGAAGTTATATTCTTGCTGATAATCCTGCTTTTGATCCATTGGACTATCTCTTAAAAAAAGCACATGCAAAAAATATGGAAGTCTATGCCTGGATGACGATTTTTGTTACAACTCCCAAAAATACCAATAATCTTCCTTCTGATCATGTCTGGTTTACTCATCCGGAATGGTTTACCTATCATAGAGAAGGCCGTCTTATGCAGCCGCATGAACAATCGGGAGCATTTCTTGATCCGGGAGTTCCTGAAGCTCGTGAGTATATTCTGGGGATTATCAAGGATGTTTGCGTTAATTATGATATTGATGGCTTGCAAATGGATTATATCCGATATCCGACTCAGGATTATGGGTACAATCCTACAGCTTTGAAATTATGGCAGGAAGAGAACAAAGATACAAAGATATCCTGGCAGAAGTGGAAAGAAAAACAAGTCAGTCTGATGGCAGAAAGTGCCTATTTTGCTGTGAAAGAGATTAATCCGCAGATTCAGGTCACTGCATCTGTGATTGCCAATCAGTATGATGCTATTAATGCCCATGCCCAAAACTGGCCCGAATGGATCACAAATGGGTATATTGACAAAATTTATCTGATGGCTTACAATATGAGGGATGACAAGTTTGGCAAGATCCTTGAAGATACGAAGAATCTTGATCGCAACAAGATCGTGGTTGGCCTGAGAGCTTGGACAGATGCAGGTGAAACTTATGCCGGGACAGGGATTGTCTCCAAAATTAAGTTGGTCAGGGAACAGGGTTTCCCAGGATTTGCTTTGTTCTCATACAGCGGATTGTTAAAAAATGACTATATTTCCTTACTCAAACCTGAAATATTGCAGGCTAAAGCAGTTTTAAAAGACTTTTCCGGCGGTTATGATCTGTATGGCTACGTCTCTGATCAGGATAATAAACCAATATCCAATGTTTTGATTTCTCTCAGCCCTGGAAATGGAAAAACCACGAGTGATGAAAATGGTTTCTATCAATTCCCCAACTTAAATGCAGGTGTTTATGAAATAACCGTTTTGCAGGATACTTTAAGAGAAACCAGAAGGGTTGAGATTGAACCTACTAACAATAGGTATATTAATCAGGAATTCTATTTTCAAACTGTCGGAATAGTAGCAAAAAATGCAGAATTAAACCTGAATATTGTTTATCAGGACTTTGATGCTTTATTCTATTGGGAACTGCCTGTCGAACCGGAAACAAAGTTTATATTCAGTAAAGGCCAAACCGATAGTACAAATTTCCTGACCAAATACTACAAATTGTATGCAGAAGTTCAGGATAGTCTCGGTTTCTGGCAGGAGAGTACTTATCGTTCTGAGCCGGATATTTCCTTTCTTGTTGTCAATGAAGACGGCTTGGCCAGCAAGCCTGTGTTGGCCACGGTTCAAGATTCCCTGCTTACAATGAATACTGTGACCAGAGATTTGATTGAATTTAGCATACCTAAAATCCAGAGTAAAGTCAGAATATATTTGTATGACAGGGAGAATAAACTGATTCAAAGGAAGACTCTTGATCCGAAAAATAGAATGCAAAAAGATAAATTTGCTTTCAGATCTGCACTTAAACCCGGGGTATATTTTTTAGTATGTGAGAATGGAACTGCTAATATTCGAAGACCAATCGTAGTATTTTAACCCGAACTGTGCAGTAGAATCTTCACAATATGGCTGAAGCTAATGAATTTGAAGAACTTACAATCTCACTCACCATATATTTATTATATAACCTCGTTCGATTGCAAGCCTTCACTTTTCATGATCTTCGACCCAGCTTGCAAACCTC
>CAYQPF010000167.1:0-10242 GCA_964419225.1 uncultured Candidatus Cloacimonadota bacterium
TGTAACTGGCCCCATATGCTCCAGAATAGTGGCCCTATATCACCAGAATAGTCAGCGGATGCCATTGGAAGCCTAAAACCATAATTATCTATAAGGATTTTAAGTTTATGTTTATCATCATTGGCCGTAAAAATTTCGTTTGTCAAAGTCTTTACACATTCCGTAATGTTTGGATTCTTATCTATTAATCTTTGATAAATTTTACTTTTAGCTCTGTTTGCTTTCCAGATAATAATGCAAAAAAAATCAAATGGAGTTAAAAATCCATTTGTCAAAAAGTTAGTTCTAACATCTGTCAGAAGATAGCTTTCGAGGTTGTAAAGTTTTAAATAAAGTTTTTCCATATAATTACTGTTAACGGAAGCTGTGTAAACAGACTGTTATAAAATTAGTTAAAGACACAAAATCTAAATGCAACTGAAATATAGATAACTGCAATCTTCAGGAGAGTATTTTTCTTTTTAGTATTATATAAGGCAAAATATATCAGAACAACCGTAATTGGTCTTCCTTTTTAGGATGGAAAGTCCCGATTATTATAAACGGATTGGGTGATATAAGGTGGAATTGCCGAGTTGTTCCTAAATAAAAATGCAAATCCTTGGTTTTAGCAAAGTCGTCGAAATATTTCTTTTTGACATCCATACAAGCTTTTTGTTCGTCACCATCGTGATTCTTCAAACAATTCCATAATAACTGGCCTGTTTCCCAATCTTCAATCATTAATGTACTTCTTCTTCCTGTATTATCTGAAAAAACAAAAGAAAATTCATAAGGTAATTTGTTAACAACATCAAATGGATTATCCGAATTGGCAAATAAGTTTAATTGCAGTGCTTTAGCTTTTAAATTGGCAAGTTTTGTTTTGTCCCATTCTCTATCAGTAGGTTTGCAAATAAAGTCGTGAATTGTGGTTGGTTTAAAAACCGCAAGAGACATATGTTTTTTATTGTCCTTTGCGTCGGCAATCAGCTTATCTAAGCTTGTATAAACATTCTTCAAAACAATTTCTTTACGAAGCTCCCAATTATTGTTGGTGTCAATATGACCGACGATATCAAAAGCTTTGTCGATGGAGTATGGACGATAACTTTCAGGACGAAAGTCTTTATCATTGCGAACTAAATCAATTTCTAACCAGTCGTACTTTCTGTATTGTTTATCGTAATCGAGTTTCCGAAAGGGGATTGGATAAATTCGGACCCACGTACCATCTTCACGAAAACCAGCCGTACATACTAACTCGTCGTATTTTGACGCCAAGGTCGGATAGGTTTTAACGGCTATGAGCACTTTTGTTTTTGCCATTTTATATATGTTTCAATTCGTAGGCAAAAAAAGGATGATTCGCAATTGCATCGGCCAAATGTTTGCGGTGACATTGATGTATATTGGCTTCGAAACAAGTAAGAGCAATACGTTTATGGGTTTTTAATAAGCTCATCAATTGTTCCTGATAATGCTGTGTGTGCGTCAATACATCTGTACAGTACTGAGCAAAAAGATTATCATAATCGGACTGAGTATTTAATTCCTGACGCTTATCAGAATCAATTCCCAATTGCGGAATGTGTATAAACTCGATCCCAACGCCATTACAAGCGGTCTGTAATTGCGACTTGCTAAACCCGAATTTCATACTGAACGAATTTTTTCGAACATCGCACAACACCTTTACATCGTTTATAATTAGTTTATTTATAAACTCTTCCAGACTAACGCCTTGGTAACCTATTGTAAAAAGTATTGTTTTGTTTGATTGAGGTTTAGCATCAATTATTTTCTGGTACTCTTCCGGGGAAAGCTTATCTTTTGCAACAACACTATTAATGGCTAATTGTGGATATTTTAAATATGTTATACGAATGAGTTCGTCGCTTGTTTTGTTGCCATACGCTTGTTTAATATAATAAATAGCCTGACGATCCGAGTCTTTAAGGTTTGCCAAATACTTTTCGTTATCTGTTTTAACCCAATCGTCACATTGTTTTGCAACCTGATTATATTTGATCATAGTCTTCAAATCAGCCGCCGCCTGAAACGAATAGCAACCGTATTTGTATGGCACAAAATGAAAGTCGGGCGTAAGTTGCCGCATACTGACAAGCATTAACAATTTTTGCAGACTAATTTTATTAAGCCTGTTATCAAATGCCTCTAAAAGAGCTAATAATATTTTACGACGATAAAACATGATGCAAATTTAATGCATTTACTGTGTATTTGGATAAAGTTGCACTGTCTCTTTTTTAAGAGGCCTGATATTTAAACAAAAATTTATTAAATGCGGAAACGTTGAAATCCGCACTTTTGGTAACAAAATATATCCCCTATTAGCGCTTCGTGTTTTATTATTTTTTCCAGTCATAATTTGTTTTTCCACACCCACATCTAATTCTTTTTGTGACTGTATCAAAGTGCTTGACCAAAACGGGCTTTTTACAATCCTCTTCTTGACAATAGAATAATTTTTCCAGTTCATTTAGGTCTGCCCAAAAAGCTTTAAGGTCGCCTAGTTTAGATGAAAATGAATTATCGTGGGAGAGCAAATTGCCTAAAATATTTGAATTAATTACCCGGTCAATAATTGGCATTTGTGCTTTTAAGTCATAACTACTTTTATCAATTTTAGATTTCAATTCATTTAATAATTCGTCAGACATGCGTTTTTCATTCAATACATTGAATCTAAAAATAACTTTTACTTCAAGGTTTGCACAAATTTCTTTTAGAGAATGTTCAAGATATTTTCTGATTGGATTTCCTAATATTTCAACATTGCCTTTGGCTAAGTTCGTCTCTATAATTTCTATTAAATCAATTGGCTTATCTTCTAAGTATGTTCCATCTATAGGGTTCCACTTTATCTCATTGATTAACCAATTCTTTCTTTTTGCAAGCTGGCTAACATACTGGTACCATTCGCTTTCATGTGTTAATAGAATTACTTGAAATTTATCTAATTTCTCAAAAATCAAATCAGCAAATCGCTTTCGATGATTACTATCAAAACTTGAAATCACATCGTCTAATACTATAAACCTACTCTCTTCATTAAAGGCAATCACAGAAGCTAAATAAAATGATAATCCAAAACAGTTAAGATGTGATTCACTAAAATATTTTTGAGGTGGTGAGACCCAGTTTCCGTTATATTCATATTCAATAGTGATTCCGTTGAGTTCGTCTTCTTCACCAATAGTTACAATTTTAAGTTCTTGAAACTGTTCGTCAGGATTCATAAATTGATAGAATCCATTTATTGTTCCTGAAAACGTTATAATGAAATTTTCTAACGCTTCTTTTTGATTTTTAATAAATTCATTATAAATGAGTTCCATTGATGCCCTTTGGTCTTCAAGCACTTTTTTCTCCTTTTCAAATTTCTTGATGCGTTGGAAAGCATCTTTTGCTGAGGAGATATTTGAATAGGTTACAGCATTATTATCTTTTTTTAATTCTGTTTGAATAGCAGCGATTTTTGATGAGAGAATTGATAGAATTGCAAAATCAGTTTCTTTAATTAGTAATGTCTTGGGATTTGAAATTTTATTTCCAGATGTTACCTTTTCGTTTCCATATTTTTCATAATAAGAGATCTTTGTTACTATATCATCAATCGATTTTTTAATTGACTCATAACCTTTTTCACTGTAAAGTATATCACTCCTTAATACGTCCAGTCGTTTTATTCTTTCTTCAGAAATTCTAATGATTGCTTGTTTTGCTGAATCAAAAACAGCTTTCTTATTTAACGATTCTTCAATATGTTTTAATCTCTTATGAATGTCTTTAAGTAATTCATCCTTCCCCTTTGGCTGAAGGCACAATGGACAAGTTTCATCTTTGTGATATTTTTTTTCAATTACCGTACTGCCTGCTTTAAGTAATTCAGCAAAGAATACTTGCATAATGCTTTGTACATCATCAGCAATTTTTTTGAACTCAGTGTAATATTTCTCATATTCTGAATTAAGCAATTCTGTTTCACCTTTCAGAATAGTCAATGTGTCTTTACAGTTCTCAAGAAAACGCAGTTCGTTAAGGACTTTCGTGTTTGCAGGTGCTTTGAGTTTATTAAGTACGGAGTCTATATCCTTAAATGATTTTACAACAACAGCTAATTTTAAAGGTGTAATTATCTCGTTTATTTTCTCAAACAAATTTTTTTCAACACCAATAGCAGCCCCTATTTTCTCAATCTGAATTTGTTTTTGAGTATTGATTTGGGATTCATAGTTTTGATTTCTAATTTCAGTTTTTATTGAATTATATGCTTTCTTCAAAACTTCTTTTGTTTTGTTCACGTCCGCAAATCCAATTACATCAGATAAACTCTTAAGTTTTTCACCTTTTGGTTTATCAATGAAATCTCTAAGATGTTGATAACGAAGAATTAGATTTTCGTTTTTTGTCTTGGTTTGATATTCGCCAAACTCGTCTGATTTATTAGAATGTTCCGAAACTAATTTGCCCTTTTTATTGTAAAGTGTTTTGTTTGAATTAACAATTGACTTTGTAAACTCTATTTCGACTGCAGAAATGTCGGTATCAGCAATATTTGCATTTCTTAATGCTTCTTTAAGGTCAATTTCTAATCCAGACAAATGACTTACTTCATCGTTGAAAAACCATTCTAAAGCATCAGAAACACTACTCTTCCCTGTACCATTATCGCCATAAAGAAGAATAGATTTTTCAGATAAGGGGAGTTCCATCGTTTTTTGAACTCCACGTAGCCCTGATATGGATATTTTTTTAATTTTTGTTGGCATCTTTATCTCTTAGTTTCTGGAGCTCATTTTTTAAGTTTGCATCCGTAAACTTACCTTGATGATATAAGTTAGCTAATGATTCAGCAAGTTCTTTATCCACGCTTCTAATTTTTGAAATGCGATTGAAAAAGTCATCTAAAATTTCTTGGCCGGATTTAACATTTTTGTCCATTGGTTATTTATTTTTAAAATATTGCCAATCAATTTTTAAATTTATATTCAACTCACTACTATGTATTTCAGCGCCTGTTTTGTTATTGCAGATCGGATAAACACCATAGTGTTCAACGAAACTTAAAATGAAATAACTTTCAAGGTCTTCTATTCTAAAATCCCAGTTAGCCTTTAGTATTTCAAAATTTAAGTATGAGAATAACAGAGGTGCTTTCTTTCTATAATTTACAAGTCCAACATTTTTTGATTTTCCTTCAAAGTGTCCAACTAATCTACTCCCTATGCTATTTGTTTTCTTTTCACTCATACCAATATAAAGCAACTTTGATTTGTCAAAAGGATATTGAATGAAAGTTCTTTGAGTGAAAATAAAATACAGACCTACGATACCTCCTAGAGCTTTAATATTTGCTGGTTCAAAAGATTTTGGTTTGTCAAAGTATATTGAAATTGTCTGCATTGTGTCATTTATATTATTATCATTCGCTCCCAATTTTGAATTAAATTCTTAGGCTATTTTGACAGATAGCCCAGAGTTAACTTCGGGTAAAATCCTTGGTTCAATTCCGATAGAAATTCTTAAATCCTCCAATAATTCTTTAGCCGATAAAAATTGACCAATTTTAGCTTCTGATTCGGGCCTAGACCGACTTGATTGTCTAGCCCTATAAATTTCAACATTTACTATATTATTCATTATTGCTTTCAGGCAAATTGCTCTAATATAATATCGATTAAATTCACTTTGAGCCAATAGTTGTGAAGCATTTGAGGGCATTTTTACAGGGTTCCCTTGTCTAAGAAAAGTTGAATTAAAGTGAATCCCACTATCTAATAAGATTTGAAATGTTTCCTCATCACCATCTTTAGCTGCATCTAATAAAAAAGAGGCATAGTTTTCTTTACCTAAATCAGTTAATCTCTCACTTATATACAAATTTTCTTGTTCAATGTCATTACGAATTTCAGAGAGCATAAGTTCTCTTGTATCGTCATCAAGGTTTTCAAAGTCAAATTTCATTTTTCTTTAATTTTATATTCATTTATATTTGCAAGATAGATTATGCTTTTATTTTCAGTATGAGCGTTAACTTGCTTATAACCCATTAAAAGAATCTAACCCTAATAATGTTTGCGGCATTTAGCAGGTTTAGTGATAGACATATTAAAGATATTGCAAATAGTTCAATGGGATAAAGTTATACTTTTTCAATATGTTATGCAATTAATTTTTAGGGAAATAGCCTCAACTACAGAATTCATTGAAATTAATGCATTTTTTACAATGTAAAATTATGCATATTATGAAATAGATCCGATGCACAGTATTGGTGGAGAATAAGGGAATCGAACACATTTTCGGGAAAAGATTTAGCCATTTCGAAAACTCCTCATTTGCATAAAAATTTGATTGTGTAATTGTCTGAATGGGCATTGCAATTAGCAATTGGGCACCCGCTTAGTGAATGGAGCGTAAAAAAAAACGAGAGTGTCGACCGATATCTAATTTGCATTAACATACTTGGTTTGCACCTTTTTTTTAGCGAAATGAACGCGAAGCGGGTAATTGCGGTGCACGGCCCAGAAGACGTTTGACTTCTGGGGGATGAGAAGCTTTTCGATATTATGAGTTGCAAATTGTTGGGCAAAACAGGATAGAGAGCAGAGTTTGAAGATGCTTATCAGGAGGAATTGGGCACCCACTCAAGGAGCTATGTGGGTAATTCCGGGATACGGTACAAGGCAAGATTTAGGATATGGAGTTGCCGGTAAGAAACTAGCTATTTCTATAGTTTACTCATTTGCATAAAAATTTGATTGTGTAATTGTACGCATGGACATTGCAAGGAGCGTTTGGGCACCCACTCAATGAGTGTAGCGTATAAAAAACGAGAGCGACTACCGGCCTCTAGTTTGTACTAGCATACTCTCGGTAGTCGCCTTTGTTTTTTAGCGGAAGGAATTGTTAGCGGGTAATTGCGGTGCACGGCCCAAGAAGGTGTATGACTTCTGGGTGATTATGAGCTATTCGATATTACTGGTCGCAAATTGTGGGGCAAAAACAGGATAGGGAGAGGGGTTTGCAGATGCTTGCAATTAGGGTTAGGGTACCCACTAAGTGAATGGAGCGTTTAAAAAAACGAGAGTGTCGACCGGTATCTAATCTGCATTAGCATACTCTCGGTCGACACCTTTGTTTTTTAGCGAAATGAGCGTTAAGTGGGTAAACCCGGTGCACGCATCTGCAAACCCCTCTCCCTACCGGAAAACAAAGCCCACAATTTGCGCCCCTCAGTTACTCACGAATAGCTTTGATCCCCGGCAACTCAATGCCCTCCAGATATTCCAGCATCGCCCCACCACCAGTGGACACATAGCTCACCTTATCGGCAAAACCCATCTGAGTAACAGCAGCAACAGAATCGCCACCACCAACAAGAGTGAAGACACCATGCTGAGTAACATCGGCAAGCATAGTCGCGATCCTCTTGGTCCCAACAGCAAACTTCTCCATCTCAAACACACCAACAGGCCCGTTCCAGAGAATAGTCTTAGAAGCCCTCAGAACAGCCTCCCACTCCTTAAGAGTAGACTCAGCGGCATCCATACCCATCCATCCGTCAGGAATCTCAGAATCCAGACAAACCTTGGTGTTAGCATCATTACTGAAAGCATCGGCAATCACAACCTCACCGGAGAAATATATTTTAACATTTTTAGCCTTGGCCTTTTCAAGAATCGACAAAGCAAGAGGCATCTGATCCTCCTCGCAAAGAGAACTACCAATTTTGCCACCCTGAGCCTTAACGAAAGTGTAAACCATACCACCTGCAATAATCATGTTGTCAACAACATCAAACAATTTTTCGATAATGGCAATCTTGGTAGAGATCTTGGCACCACCAAGAATAGCAGTAACAGGATGAGCAGGAGTCTTAAGAACCTTGTCAATAGCAATAATCTCGCCCTCCATAACATAACCGAACATTTTGTCATTAGGGAAGTATTTGGCAATAAGCGCAGTAGAGGCATGTGCCCTGTGAGCGGTGCCAAAAGCATCATTTATGTAACAATCGGCATAAGATGCCAGTTTTTTAGTAAAATCTTTCTGTTTCTCTTTCATGTCGGCCTTAGCGGCTTTCTTAACCTCGTCAGAAGCATCCTCAGCCAGATCGCGAGGTTTTCCCTCCTCCTCAGCATAGAAGCGAAGGTTTTCAAGAAGCAGTACCTCACCCGGTTTAAGGGTTTTAGAGAGTTCAGCAGCCTCTTCGCCCATACAGTCTGGGGCAAACTTGATTTTTGTACCAAGCTTCTCTTCGATTGCAGGGATAATATGTTTGAGTGAGTATTTACCGGTTGGACCCTTTGGCCTGCCAAGGTGCGACATTATAATAAGCGAACCGCCACCTGCAAGAACCTTTTTAAGTGTTGGAATTGCTGCACGGATACGGGTGTCGTCAGTAATCTGAAATGACTCATTCAGTGGAACATTAAAGTCTACGCGGACAATTGCTCTTTTGCCGGAGAAATCGTAATTATCAATCTTTTGCATAAGGAAAAGTATTAAGTTGGTACTATTTTGTCGGGGCAAATTTAGGAATAATCTGATTATAATTACTAACTTCGGCCCGATATAAATGATATAGATTAAGAATAAAAAGATATGTTGCTGGAGTACCCTGTTAAATGGAACGATTACGAATTGATAGATTCGGGTGATTTTGAAAAACTCGAACGGTTTGGAGGGTACTATCTTATAAGGCCCGAACCAAAGGCATTGTGGGGAAGAACTTTGTCTACAAAGGAGTGGATGAGCATGGCGCATACCAGATTTACCACCGGCGCCGGTTTCGGAAGCTCGGGTAAGGAGGATTCGGGTACATGGCACATGCTCAAGAAGATGGATGAGCAGTGGGTGATTGCATACAATCGGGCAGAGTTTTCATTCAAGTTGCGCCTCGGATTGACAGCATTCAAACATGTGGGGGTGTTTCCCGAGCAAGCACCTAACTGGGACTATATCTACGCCAAGACAAGGGAGGTAGGAAACGCCAATCCCGGGTCGAAACCCAAAATTCTGAACCTTTTTGCTTACACCGGCGCCGCAAGTCTCGCAGCTAACTGTGGTGGTGGCGACGTTACACATCTGGACTCCGTTAAGCAGGTGGTTAACTGGGCAAGGGTCAACATGGAGATCAGCAAGCTTGACAACATACGTTGGGTTATAGAGGATGCTCTCAAGTTCGTTAAGAGGGAGGCTCGCAGAGGCAATGTTTATCAGGGAATCATTCTGGACCCGCCGGCTTACGGGCACGGGCCGGACGGCGAGAGGTGGAAGCTGGACGAGCTGTTATTTGAACTGTTGAGAGAGGTTGCTTCTATTCTTGCTCCCAAGGACAGCTATGTTGTGCTGAATCTATACTCAAACGGCTACTCTGCCGTGTTGGCCGACACTCTTATAAAGACGGCCTTCAGACTCAACGGAACGGCTAAAAAGGGGGAAGGATCGGACAAAAAGAACTTTGAGCTGACATACGGAGAGCTTGTGCTGCAGGATAAATTTGAAAAAGCATTACCATTAAGTGTATTCACACGTTTAAAAAGATAATCTATGAACAGTCTTCTGGCAATTACCTGGGGCCCTTCACCTGAACTTTTTTCTTTGGGACCAATCCACATAAGATATTACGGCATTCTATTCGTGTCGGGATTCATAATCGGTTTTTACATTTTCCTTTGGTTCTTTAAAAGGGAGAAGCTTCCGACGGATATTCTGGATGTGTTGCTGTACACACTGCTGGGTTCGGCTGTGATTGGTGCGAGAATTGGCCATTGCTTCTTTTACGAGCCCGAATACTACCTCGCACATCCGCTTGAAATTTTAATGATATGGCACGGCGGTCTCGCCAGCCACGGTGGAGCAATTGCCATTCTGATAGGGATTTGGTGGTATGTTAAGAGGTACGGCAAAAAGTACAACTTCGACTTCTTGTGGCTCATGGACAGGATTGGAATTCCGACTGCTCTTGCCGGTGCCCTTATAAGGCTGGGCAACCTTATGAATTCCGAAATATATGGTAACCCTACTGACTTGCCATGGGGCTTCATCTTCACACTAAGGGGCGAGACCATAGCCAAACACCCAACGCAGTTATATGAGACTCTCTCATATCTGCTTCTTTTTGGGATACTGATGTTTATGTACTACAAGTTCCTTCCAAGACTTAAAAGAGGAACACTGTTCGGAATCTTTTTGATCGGCCTCTTCTCTGCCCGTTTCTTCATCGAATTT
>CAYQPF010000168.1:0-10217 GCA_964419225.1 uncultured Candidatus Cloacimonadota bacterium
TCACTGTCAGAACCAACGATGGAGGTTATACTTCAAATTGTAATGTGACTGTTTATAAGGTAGTGGACTTATATTTCTACTTCTATAGAGTGGCTAAGCTTGCGTACAAAGGTGGCGGTGAAAATTATTGGTATTTGAACGAACCTATGAGTGATGATGTATATGTGAAAGCAACTGGAGGCAGCAATATCTCAGGGTCTATTTCTTACACAATAAACTGGGCATACAACCCTGCATCAGGTTTCAGTGAGCCAAGTCCCACTTCCGGAACGAAGTCAATCAGCATCTCATCTTCATTGAATACTCTGTTAGAATCAGGAACAGCATGGGGTAGTGAAACAGATCTTGATATCGCGTATCCGATAATTACCGTTACGAGCTATTCTCCGAGCGAAACCAATACTCCGCCAACCAGAATACGAGTGAACCAAAGCATAAATACTTATTACTTGGATGAAAGAGGAAGGTGATAGTGAAGCAAACTGTCTTGTCCCCTCTAGTTTGGCCATTTCAAAGGGTAGGGGACGAGAATGAAATGTTGCCGTAATTACCGAGCTATTAACAGGAGTGAGCATACATAAATAATTGTTAAAAATGCAATCAAAGTAAATTGATCCACGAAACTATTATCGCTTAATCCAGAAAATAGCAGAGCACCCATGGGGTACATTGAAAAGGGAATGGGATTTCGACTATATTTTGATGAAAGGAAAAGGGCACGAATTGGGTATGTAAGTCTTGCATTTATTGGTTATAATCTAATATGAAGTGTGACTAATGAAAAATTCATTGAAAAGCTATTAATCAAGCCCTTATTGCCACAAACGACTTTAAAACGACCATTTTATCTCGAATTTATCACAATTTCTTCGAAAAACATAAAATGCCTCATAAAAAGCAGATAATCATTGAATAAATTTATTATTGAAAAAATATATTTTGTATCTTTAAACTAATTTAAGACAGAGTTTTTGCGCGGACTCCCGTTACCCGCCATAGTGGAGAAGGAGAATACCATATTGAAAAGAAAAATAAAAAAAACATAAGCGTTTAGTGGAATAGAGTTAATATATTGAAATTTAATTGTTTATAATATGAAAATTTATTATGCAAGGCATACTGATGCAGATGACGACCGTAGAGATAGTTACGGAGGAATATCCAATGACCCTTTAATTGATAAAGGAATTGATTATGCTCGAAAGGTTGCTAATATTATGGTGGATAAGAAAGTGGATGTTATTTTTTCAAGTCCTTACCTAAGAGCGCATGAAACGGCAACTATTATCAACGAGAAAGTAAAAACTCAAGTTATCGAAGTGTATAATTTGAGAGAAAGAAATTCGTATGGAGTTTTGAGTGGAATTGATAAAGTTACAGCAAAAAAACTTTTCCCTGAAATTGTTCAAAGAATTGCGGATATGAAAAATGATGGATTGAAGCCATCGAACAGTTACGAAACATTGCCAGGAGCAGAGACTTATCTTGATTTATTGATTCGGGCAAAAGATGCGTTTAATACAATTTTTAGAGAATCTAAATTCCTGAAAGCAGAAAAAGCGATGGTTGTGACTCATGGCGGCTTTTCAAGTGCATTCTTCAAAAATATTTTAAAGAAAGATATGGAATTGGAGAAAGGAGAAATTATTGTGCTTGAAGGAAATAGTATAGATGATTTGAGTATTAATAAGGAAGAAACTGTACTATTAAGGAAAGAATTATCGTAATTAAGTTACCAATTTATTACTGTATTATGTTTAAAATTGTTTTTATTGCTGATTCATGGGGCTATACAAAAGGAGGCATTAATTCTTTTAATATAGATTTATGCAAAGTCGTTGCTACGATTATTTCTCCTGAAATTGAAACATTTTGTATAGTCCCCTATGCAAATGAACACCAAATTAAAGAGGCAAAAGATTCCGGTATTGTTTTAATAACACTCCATACTGAAGAAGAGCCTTTTAATAACGATTCGATGCATAATGCAAAAACTTCAATAGGAAAAGAAGGACAAGTATTATGGATAATTGGGCATGATGTAATTACTGGACAATATGCCATTCAGTTGAAAGAGTTACTTAACAATTCGGAGAATAATAGTCCTAAAGTAGCCGTAATTCACCACATGGATTATGAATCATATTCTGTTTTTAAAGTTTTTGGAGACACCAGCAACCCACAATTGTTGAACAAAATTACAAATCAAGAAGACGTACTGACTAAAGCTGATTTTGTATTTGGTGTCGGACCATACTTGAAAGAAGCCGCAGAAGATAAAATCAACAGAGAGGCTATTATGCTTATTCCGGGCTTGGATGAGTCTGCAACCAATAAGACTAAGCATAATAAGTTTAAAGTTGTTGCATTTGGAAGAATGGGTGAAGAGGATGATATTATTAAACAATGTTCGCTAGTAGTCAAATCTTTCGGGAAAGCAATCAACAATGAACCACGAATGAAAGAGGCGATTCTTACAATAATCGGAATAGAAAATAACTCTAAAACAATTAAAAGTTTGTTAGAAGCAGGCAAGCAGCAAGCAAACAGGCAAATAACAATCAATGGTGTTCAATATATAGAAGATAGACAAACCTTGAATAGACAACTGGAAAAACACACATTGTGTATTATGCCATCTTTACGAGAAGGTTTTGGTTTAGCAGGTTGGGAAGCCATTGGAAAAGAAGTCCCTATTATTATTTCAGACAGTAGTGGTTTATACAAATTCCTGAAAAGTTTTGGTGGTACAGTTGAGGGATGTATTAAAAAAATAGATATCAAAAATACTGACGAAGACATTGAGACATTAGCCAACTTGATTATTACGGTTTTCAATTCACAGGATGAATCAAGACAAAATGCGTTTGAACTTAAACGACTTCTTATCGACAAAGGATATACATGGAAGAAAACCGCTCAAGATTTTCTAAACGGATTAGGTTTGCCTATTAATCCACTTAAAATAGGCTTAAGTCCATTTAAATATCTGAATTCATTTTCAGAAGAAGATAAGGATAATTTTTATGGAAGAGAAACGGAAGCCAATGAATTTTTGAATGCACTTAAAAATGAGCATCCATATTTATTGTTTTTTGGCAAATCAGGAGTTGGTAAAACCTCTTTTGTGAATGCCAAAATAGTCCCTTTACTTAAAAATGAACGGTATTGCATTAAATCATTAAGATTAGGTGTTGATATTGCTCTATTAAACATAGCCTTAAATGACTTTATACAAAACAATAATGAGTCTTGTGTAAGAGTATTATTTGTAGACCAATTTGAGGAATTGTTTATCAACTATAATAATAAAGATAGAATCTCATTCCTGTCACATCTAAAGGGATATGGACAATCTAAGAATGTCAAAATTATTTTGGTATTTAGAGAAGATTTTTTAGCCGAAATGCATGATTTGGAGAAAACAATACCATCATTATTCAATAATAGATATAGATTAAAGAATTTATCCGTACAAGGTGCTAAAAACGCAATACTAAAACCTTTTCAATCTGTTAATTGCATTATTTCAGAAGCTTTATTAAATAATATTATCTCGGATTTGAAATCGAATGAGGATACTATATTTCCACCTCATTTACAAATTGTTGCATACACTTTATATGAAAAATATTCAAACAACAAGTCTAAAATTGACCTTGAACAATATAACGACATAGGAGGCATTGCTGGTATTTTACGTGAATATATTGACTTTGCCATAGATTCTTTTGATTCTCAAGATAAAGTTATTGTCAAAGAAATTTTGAAAAATTTGGTTTCAAGTAATAAAACGAAAATACCCAAAAAATATTCAGAATTAAAAAATCTAATACAAGCCAAATATTCTGATTTTGAAATAAGTAGATTTGATGTAATACTGCAAGAAATTGTAAAATCAAGACTTATAATCAAATATGAATTGTCTGAAACTCTCTCATACGAATTAACACACGAATATTTGATTGAAAAAATTAAAAATTGGATTGATATTGAATCTTTCAAACTAAAAGAAATTGAAGACATTATCAGGCAAGAACAAATACATTGGAATACACACCATAAACCAATGGAAGAGTATAGATTTGAACATATTTGCCAATACAAAAACCAACTGTTATTAGATGATTTTCAAAAATCTATATTGTTAAGAAATGGGTTGGAATACAATAAAGACGTGATTTTCTGGTTGAAAGAAAATAAAAACGAGAAGTTTGCAAAGAATACATTAAAGCAAAATTTTAATAGTTTAGAAAAAATCGAGGTTGGATGCCGAATAATATCTACTTTATTATTATTTGATTTAGAACAATCAGAAAAACGAGAAATATACAATTCAATATTGCACATAGGAAGAAAATCTATTTTAATCAATTATGTTGATTGGAGCAAAGCAATTGATAAATATGATATTTCTATTGAAATTGAAATTAGAAGAAATATTGAATCTTATATTTTAAGCAAAATGGCTTTTGTTGAAGAAGGTATTTTCCTGATGGGCCGGCATCAAAAAGAATTAACTACATTAAAGAAAACCATTGGGGAACATTTTTTTATCGATGAAACTCCGCTTAAAAGAGTAGATATAGATTCTTTTTTAATTGATAAATTTTTGGTTTCCAATGATGAAATAAAAGAATTGTTTCCGGACACCACATATCCTCCAAATCGTTCAAATCATCCAGCAACAAGCATAAGTTTGGAAATAGCGCGTGAATATGCACAATATTATAACAAAGAAATTCCAACCGAAATATTTTGGGAAAAGGCAGCAAGAGGAATTGATGGTAGGTTATTTCCATGGGGGAATGAATGGGACATAAACAAATGCAATACAAAATTATCTGGAATTGATGGAACAACTCCTGTTGATAAATACCCATTGGGAGCAAGTCCTTATGGATGTTATGATATGGCAGGCAATGTATGGGAATGGACTTTGACGACTAAAACTGGAGGGGGATTCATTGTTAAAGGTGGTTCTTGGACTCAATTGAATATATTACCATGGTGCGCTTACAAATTCAATTACAATGGAGATGGACAGCAAAATGTAGGGTTCAGATGTATCCGACCCATAAAAAACGACCTTGAAAATTCTGATAAAGTATATTCTTCCGGTGGAGTTGTGGTAAATGTTCATAATGGGTCAGTGTGTGTTCTATTATGCAAAAAAAACGCAGGACTAGAGTGGAGACTGCCAAAAGGGATGTTGAATACAAATGAAAAGATTAAAGACTGTGCAATCAGAGAAACCTTGGAGGAAACTGGATATGAGGTTGAAATTGAAACTTTCATAGATTTTACTAATTGGAGTTATGAGTACCAAAACAAAGTATGGGACGAGACAGCGTTCTTTTATCTGATGCGTACAAAAAATGATAATCCGATACAGCAACATGATTCTGAACATGACATTGTCGAGTGGATCCCGATAGATAATGTATTTGAAAAGCCCATGTACAACAATGAAAAGCAGATACTTCAAAAAGGAATCGAGTTGTACAAAACAAAAATGTAAATGACTAAAGCAGAGATACTATATTGTCTTACAGAAAACATATCAGACTGTATCATTGATGATTTCATTTATTTTACTGTAGAGGATTGGTTTGAAAATAAAATTTCATTTGTAAATCAAATCAACGAAAAATTTGTTAGTGATACATTGATAATCCGTAGTTCTTCAGTTCATGAAGATACTATTGATGAATCGTGTGCTGGAAAATATACTAGTATTGCAAATATTGACTCATCTAATAATGATATTATTATTGAGGGAATCGGAAAAGTAATAGATTCGTATGAAAAGGATAATGTTTTTTTGCAAAATCAAATTATAATTCAAAAACAAGTAGCTGATGTTTCTTTAAGTGGAGTATTATTCAGCTATGATTACAGAGATAATTCTCCTTACTATCTAATAGAATTTGATGATAGTACAAAAAAAACAGATACAATTACTGGATTTGGAGAACGAAAAAGAATACTTATAGCTCGCGAGTGCGTTGATAAAAAACCTCCTCACCAATGGAGAAGGTTAATTACAATGGTTTCTCAGATAGAAGATTTATTTCACAATTCATTTTTGGGGATAGAATTTGCTTTTGATAGCAAAAATGAAATTCATGTTTTCCAAGCTAGGACGTTAAAGAACAAAGCTCAGGATCACATATATCCGAAAATTATTGGTATTATTGAAGATGGATTAAACAAATATATAAAATACAAAAATGTTGGATTTAGTCTTTTCTCCAATATGTCCGATTGGAATCCAATAGAGATGCTTGGTTCAAATCCTAAGCCGTTATCCATTTCACTTTATCAAAATTTGATTTCTGATATTGTTTGGAAAAGATCACGAGAATCATTGGGCTATTTTTCTCCATTACAAGACCATTTGATTGATGTTTTTTGTGGAAAACCGTACGTCAATGTTGCTTGTAGTCTTTTATCATTGACACCTAATAATTTATCTCCAGATATCAAAAAAAAAATTCTCAAGCATGGCTTACTGGTTTTAGAAAAAAATAAATATTTACATGATAAGATAGAATTTGAAATTGCTCTTTCAAGTATGTTTCTTAACCTTGAAAAATTTCATCTTCGATTAAAAGAATATCATTTATATGATTCTGAAATCAAAGAATATATCCAAAGCATACAAAATCTTACTTGCAATATGATAAAAAACCATCATAGCTATATTGAAGCGGGAAAAAAGTCTTTGGAAACACTTGAAAATATTACTGATAAATATAAATCATTAGTTAGTGAAGATTGGAATAACTACAACATCTTTATTATAATCAATGAATTGATAGACAAAACAAAAAACTGGGGAGTTTTTCATTTCTCTATTATAGCCAGAATGGCCTTTGTAGGAGAACATCTAACTAAACAGTTACTCAATGAAAGATTCCTAACGGATGCACAATATCATAATTTTTATTCTTCAATAAATACGATACCTGGCAAAATCAATATAGATATTCAAAATATTAGTAATGGTTTTTTATCAAAGGAAGAATTTTTAGAACAGTACGGGCATTTAAGAATAAACACCTATGATATAGAATCTCCACAATATTGTGAAATATATGATGAAGTATTAGATGGTAGACGTATAAATACTAAATCGTGCAATAAGGAAAATCTCTTGTTACAATATTCCAATGATAAAGTATTGTTGGATTTTAGGATAGAAGACATTTTGACTTTTACAAGAAATGCAAGCGAATACAGAGAAATATTTAAATATGAGTTCACGAAAACTGTTTCATTTATATTAGAAACATTAAAGAGAATCGCACTTGAATCAGGCATAAGTATTACCGAATTTGCATATTTACGATTAGAAGATTTTAGGGATTTAGATAACAGAGAAAAAGAAAAATTACGTGACATTCTTATAGCAATCATCCAACATAGAAAAAGTCTGTTTGATAAATCTTCTTTTGTGAAACTTCCTGATGTTATTTCAGGCAGTACTGATTTTTACTATTTCGAGGAAATAACGGCTAAACCTAATTTTATTACTACTCTTAGAATTACGGCAGACATATTGTATTTTTCTAACATTCAATCTGTAAACGTGAACGAGTTGAATGGTAAAATTATTCTTAAAGAAACAATGGAGCCGGGCTGTGACTGGATTCTTTTGTATCCAATCGCTGGGATTATAACAAAGTTTGGAGGAGTAGCATCTCATATTGCAATACGATGTAGAGAATTAAATATACCAGCAGTTATTGGTTGCGGTAATTATTTTGATGTCTTGAAAAACACAAAAAAAATAAAGATTGATTCTCTTAATCAAAAAATCCATGTTATTCATACCTCTTGTATATGATAGAACAAATTTATTATATACCTGACCCGTCTTCGGAGGAAAATTGGTTTTGGTTTTGCAAGAAAAGAATTGACAATGTAATAGCATGTAAGAATACAGAATCTGCTATTCATATTGTATATGAATGGGCAGATTTGATTTGTGAAAAACTGCATATCGAAAAAGAAAATAATTGGAAGTTTTTCAAACGGGCTATTATTAGAAAATATTTTGGAGAGAATTACTTGAAAAAACAATTTCACAAAAATTGGGATTATCGTGATGTCCTTAACTTTATACAAGATTATCCCGATTTGAATTTTAGAATCTCCATTTTTCCTGATAATATAGCTTGCCACTCGCTAAGCGTATCGCTCCCGAAAAACCGCTATATTTCATGGGAAAATATCTTATCTAATATAGATAATTCTTATGAGGCTGAGGTTTTTCAACAAGCCTCTGATGAATCATCTATATGTTTTCGGCGATTTACAACACTTTTCGGAGAATCAATTAACTATGAAGCCGGATTTGGACAAGCAATGTACGTTTTTGAAGAAGAACAAGGTAAACACTCCGTTCTATCTGCAACAAATAATGGAACTGGATATAGTTATTTATCTTCAAATAATTGCCCTAAAGAGTTATACGCAAAATTGAGTGATTTAATATCTTCTTACGACTATTATTTACATATCAAATGTAAATCTATTTGCAGCATGCTAGGTATTGAATGGGTGTCTATTGAAGGGTATTATTCAAAAGAGAATCCGACTAATTTAATTATTGTTGACATTGATTTGCCATTAGATTATGTATTTATGCAAAAATAGTTGAAAATGAATTTGTTATTGACAATGAATATAAGAAAATATTATGTATTGGAAGATAGCATTGAACATGACTATATTGATTATTTTTTGCGATTAGGATTCAAACCTTTCCTTTTTGCAAATAGGGCAGATATTAAACACTATTTTGATAATATTCATATTGATGGTGTTGTATTGACCGGAGGAATTGATATAGGAGAATCCTATGATATGAGTGGTATTCGAGATATAACAGAGTCTAAATTACTAAAATACTGCATTAATAATAATATTCCAGTACTCGGAATATGCAGAGGCTTGCAAATGATTAATTTGTTTTTTGAAGGCTCTATAACAAAAAATATATCCGGTCATGTTCGATGTAATCATTCCGTTCGCTGTGTAAATCCATTATTTAAAAATACATACACTCCTGATTTAATGGTCAATTCCTATCATAATCATGGTGTTTTTCCAAATAATTTATCACCTGATTTAGAAATTGTTTTTCAAAATACTGAAGATAATTTGATTGAAGGTATACGTCACCGTCAATATCCTATATTTGCAATACAATGGCATCCGGAACGTAATGAAGTACCAAATGAAATAATCGATTCATTAATTTTGAAATTCTACAATAGTTCAAACTTATGAAAGTTATTATATTAGCAGCAGGTAAGGGAAGTCGTATGGGTGAATTAACCGCTCATATTCCTAAATGTATGATTAAATTTAAAGGGAAACCAATTTTTGAATACACATTACAGGCACTAAGGAATCATAAATCAATTGATGAGATAGTGATAATTAGAGGTTATCACTCGGAAAAAATTAATTATCCTAATATCAAATATTATGATATTATCCATAGTCATAATATGGTTGAAACCCTTTTCATTGCGAAAGAAGAATTGAATGATGATGTAATAATTTTGTATGGTGATATTATTATTTCCCAGAATATTATTAGTCTTTTGGCAGAATCTACTTATGATATATCTGTTTGTATTGATGAGTACTGGAAAGATTTGCACAAACTCCGTTTCAATAATATATCGGATGACTTAGAAAGTTGTGTTATTGACAAAAACAGTAATATAATCAACATAGGAGAAAAAAATCCTAAAGTTGAAGATGTAATGGGGCAATATTTTGGTGCAGTTAGGTTGAATAGCAAGGGATGTGAAATTTTTCAATCTTTCTACGAAAGAGAAAAGAGCAAAGAAGATGCGCTTCAAAACTGGATGCATGGAAGAGATTTTAATTCAATTTACATGACAGATTTTTTACAAGGACTAATTGATGAAGGAAGTAATATAAAAGCTATCATGTGTAACAAAGGCTGGTTAGAGTTTGACTCAGAAAATGATTTAAACTGCTATCATGAATTATATTCGTCAGGGTTATTAGACGATTTTATAAAAATATGACAATATTTGAAAGTTTTAATAAATGAGTAAATATGGTAAAGTAGCAAAAACATATGGTAGGTAATAAATAGAACTTCATATGTAAGCATCCGATAAACTCCATCTAAATTACCCAAGTTTTTGCTATTCTGCTAAAGTTTC
>CAYQPF010000169.1:0-10117 GCA_964419225.1 uncultured Candidatus Cloacimonadota bacterium
CTATTAATGTAATACATTTAACTAAATCCTCAGCATCACCATTCTTAAACAATAATCCCAATTCCTTTTGAATAATATCCTCGGCACCTGTATCTGTCGCTCCTATCACTGGCACTCCACAAGAAAGTGCCTCTAAAAGTACAATCCCAAAACTCTCTTTAAAACTGGGTAAAACAAATACATGCAGCTTATCATAAAAATCAAGGCGTTCTTTCGGTCTAATTCCTCCATAAAAATGACATCTTTCCATTATACCCAATCCCTGTGCCATCTGCTTATAAAAGCCAAGTAATTTACCATCACCACCTATATGCAGAAAAAAAGAATCTCCCAACGCTTTCATCGCCCGTAAAAGTAATTCCAAACCCTTCGTATTTGTATCTAAACCACCTAAAAATCCAAGTTGAATTTTATCCTTATTCGGGTAACGACATTTGCCCGACTCTCCGGGTAAATCAACAAAATTGTTAATCACGACTAGTTTGGACTCTTCGACATATTTTACTAAATTTCGCTTTGAGTATTTACTCACACAAATTATCTTACTGGCATTTCTCAATCCTAATAAAGTCAGATATTTGTGAATAAAACTCCTGAAATAGTTCTCAAATGTACCGGCATGCTCAGAAATTATATAATTTATTTTCGTAAGTTTTCGGACAAAATATGAAACTACCGCCGGAGGATAACTAAAATGGCAATGAATAAGATCTATTTTAAGGCTTTTCACTGTATTTAATACTTGGATAAACACCACGTACAAAAAGAAAAACTGATTGATTACCGGCAGAGATCTGGTTACTTCCACTGTTATTAAATCAATACCGTTATCCTTTGTATTAGTAACAGCTACTTTTGGAATTAGCGAAAATGAATCTAAATTGTTTTTAAAATATAATACAGTGATCCTGAACAATGAACTTACAGCTTTTGCCTGCTCTTTAACAAATATCCCCCGTATGTTATTGCTGGTGTCAGGATAATTTGCAGTCAGAAATAGAATATGCAATTAATAACTCCACACAATACCACTATTCGGGAATACCCACTCGTCTTTGTTTGTTTCGATAGTAATACTGTTTTTCGTTTCATTCTGCACTGGGAATTTATTGCGTCCCGAAAAAATAAGACTGGTCTCCACCTGTGGAAAATTCGAAGGATATTTAAATGCCACCCTGATACCCTTCGTGATCTCACTAATAAAAACTGTTAACTGATGAGATTTCCTGGGATAATAAGTCATCGTCTCAATTCTGAATAATGCCTCTTCGCCAATCATGTTTTGTAACTGTGGATGAGAACAATTAAACATTAAATTATCATCCTGTGCTTCCATAACGCATTGCAGATCTAATTTATTAACAGTAACTTTGGTCACATTGAACATCTGATGATTTAAAGACAAATTATCATCCAATAACCATCTGTACTGGACTAACTGATTCTGAAAATACTTCTCTAATACTTTAGTATCTTTGGCACATGCCACATAAAAAAAATTACTCTGTACTTCTTTAATAAAACTTATTCTAGTCTTTACCTGATAATAATCTGAAAGTGAAACATCACTATGCTCTGAAAATATAATCTCATGCTGAAAATCCTTTTTGTAACTTACCTGCTTATCATCCGCCACAAAAACTTTTCTCAAGATCTCCTTATAAACAACCTCAGCTATTTCCTTCTGCTTCAACCTCTGATGCAGAGAATCCTGAATAATCTCGTTCAATTCGTTCTTGTTGAAACCTGGTGAAAAAAACTCTCTGTGCGAAAGTGGGGAAGAGGAGATCAACTTATTGTCCTGAAAATAATACCTGCGTGCCCTTCTGCCTGTCTGACAAAGAAATTCATAAGCAGAGCCTCCATATAATTTTACCAGATCAACTACTTTAGGTTCGCTTTGATCAAATAACACGGCTTCTTCATTAAGTTTAATACCCTTGATTCCCGTTACATCAACAGCCAACATATCCATACTGATCTTACCCAGAATAGGGCAGAGGCAATCCTTAATCCTGACATATCCTTTGTTACTTAATAAATAATCATACCCATCTGCATATCCGACAGGTAAAAGAGCATAAGTTGTTTTACTCTTAGCAATAAAAGTACGATTGTATCCTATAGATTCACCTTTGTTGATAGTGTTAAGATGTGAAACCCTCGTTTTGAAATTCATTATGGGTAAAATCTCAGATATCTCACTAATCTCTTGGGAAGGTGCTATTCCGTACGATAGTAATCCCAGTCTGACAAGATTCGAAATCTCATCAGGACAATTTACGACCCCGTAACTATTAGATAAATGTATATACTTAGGAGTGAATTCGAGACTTTTTATGATTTGGGTGAATTTTTCACTTTGTACTTTGCTGTATTCGAGATCATCCTCACTGGCCGCATAATGCGAAAAAATGCCTTCAATCTCTAAATAAGGTAAATCTAACAGCCTCTGGAATTCCTGCAAAAACTTACTTTCATTGAACCCGCAACGCCCCATGCCTGTGTCAATACTTACATGGATTTTACACGCTTTTTTCCGGCCTCCAAAATGCCTGTTTAAAGCGACTGCGAAGGTGCGGCTGGATATCGATGGGGTCAGAGAATATTCTTCAAGCATGGGAATCTCATTGTTCAGACTTGGTGACAGTACTAAAATCGGTAGTTTGATCCCAAGATACCTGAGTAAAGCACCTTCTTCAACATTGGCAACCCCAAGCATACTTGCCCCGGATTTGATAGCCGCCAGCGAGATCTCGTAGGCACCGTGACCATAAGCATCAGCTTTAACAATCTGTAAAAATTCTTTGCCTGGGAAGAATTGTTTGAGTTTGGAAATGTTCTCTACGTATTGGGAGATATTGACTTCGATCCAGGAACGATCAGATACTAACCTTTCACCCATCTTAACTACTTCGGTATAACGAATGTTATGTAAACCGAAAGGAGGGGAGATTATCCCCTCCCTCTCAGTCTTAATTGTCTATTACTTCTACATTAGCTCTCGGTAAGATCACTAATGTGCCGTCTTCTAATTTTGCTTCCAGAGTTCTTACTCTGGTTTCACTCTCAACACTAACCAATTCCTCAGGTAATCTGGTAATCTTACCGATTTTACCAAAATTGGGTTGTCTGATAATTCTGATCAAAGTGTCGATTTCCAATGTTGATACCTTTGGTTCAGGTGCAATAAGTTCATCATCGCGGAATTCCACAGGAATAATAATTTCGGGTCTGATTACACCGGCCCTGATCTGAGTTCTTCCATGCAGTGATGCTTTCTTACCTTCGAATCTTTTTAAAAGTTCGAAAGTCTTTTCAGCCATCTTTATCTGACCAAACCCCTCGGTTACAAGGATTGTTAAACCGATTTGTTCGTGTCCGGTAATCGCCACACCAATATCATAACCTAACAGTTTTTTGATATCCTGATCATCAATACCACCGGAAATAATGGCATTTACTCCCATTTGTTTTGCTTTTTCAATTATAGCAAGATTGATCATAGAACCGGAAACGATAAGCTTACCTTTGCAGGATGCATCTATCATATTAGGTTCAATAGTATCATTAGGATTCTTTACCAGGACTTTAATCTCGCCGGTTGTTTCTCCGCCAATACCAAAAATTCCCTGAATATATGCTGATTTATTTTCTATGATTACACCTTCATTGGGAATGACTTCTACAATGAGCCCATCCATGAATGCTTTTACCTGTACCGGAATACGGGGTTCTCTTAATAAAGCCTGGCCGGTGTGACTCGAAATACTCTCTACTTCCCCATCGATTGGAGATTTAACAGAGTTTTTAAACAGTCCTATACCGAACATACCTTTTGATTCTGCTAAGACATCACCTTTTTTAATGATCTGTCCTGGCTTAACTTTTAGATAATCCATTACTAACTCGGCAGTAGTTCCAAGTTTATTTGCTAAATTGATAGGAACAACGGATCCTGGTAAGGAAGTTTCAGCAACAACCTGTTCTGCTTTAACTTTGTCGCCTTTCTTTACAACAACATTTCCCTTTAAGGGCAAAATTCTATCTTTTCTAAGAATTATATTATCGGTTACTGTTAAACCTGCTGAATATGCTTGTGCCATTTTTTCCTCCTATGATAATACACTGTCAGGATAAGCCTGAAGCTCTTTCATCCATTTCTTCAACAAAGGAACTCTTTGAGATACTTCTACCGGTAAAACAAAGGGAGCTCTTCCACGTGTATCGAGAACTATTCCTACGACACCGCCATGAAGTTCTTTCACAACTTCATTGCCTTTGCCATTGCCAAGATCGAGAGACTTGTTTGGTTTAAGAACAGCTTTAGCCACTTCATCTACGCCAAGAGGAATTAAACGGATTTCTCCAAATTTAATATCTTCTTCAAAGGTTTTTCCATTTGGAAGATCAATTTTAACACTCATAGATACAGCATCAGGTTTAACTTTTCCCACCGGTGCAACACAGGTTCCCAGGAAGATCAAACAATCTTTATGGAAAACTTCACTTGCTGCTTTCGGACTAATCGAAGCCAATACTCCCAGCTGAGGCATCATGAAAATACTGTCAACTGCAAGTCTGGTAATTCCTTCAGGTAAAAAAGAATCGATCATCATCATAACTGACTGGTGTCTTCTGGGTGCATGTGAAAGTACACCGCCCGATCCGACCAGCAGATCAAGGGTCATCATATTAACAATGGTTGAACCTGAGGCAGACTGTGCAAACGCATCAGCGATTTCCTGTGATTTCTGAATACCTTTAAGGGTGACCGCAAATTCTTTGTGCTGTACAAACGCAAGTCTGAGAGCCTCTTTTGCAATCGCCTGTTCCAAAACAAGTTCTTCCATTTTCTGAGGAATCGTTGTTGGTCTGATCATTTTGTTTTTGATCATATTTCTTAAATCGGATTCATTGATATCGAAAGGTACCCATCTGAGGATATTTGGCAGACCGGTTGACGCGAGTACGTTCTAGATACTGTAGCTCATACCCAGGTTGGCACTTACAGTTCTATTGAATATATATTCTTTAGTAAATACAGAGAATACGTCAGTAGTTGCACCACCGATATCAACTCCGAGCACTTCAATGCTTTCGGTTTTGGCAATAGTTTGCATAATGTCGCCTACTGCAGCAGGTGTGGGTTTGATGGGAATATTCTCGAGTTTGCCGTTTACCGGGCCTTTAGTCCAGGCCATAAGTTTATTGTACCCGGGAGCTTGCTGCATAACGTGTTCCATGAAAATATCATGAATTTTGTCACGGGCTGGTCCGAGATTTTCTCTTTCAAGAGTAGGACGCAGGTTATCTGTAATAATTAAGTCAACTTTATCCTGCAGGGTTTCTTTTATGGCATCAATTGCAATATTGTTTCCTGCGTAAATGATAGGAAGCTTATAGGAAGAACCGAGTCTTGGTTTTGGGTCAGCAGCTGCGACTAATTCGGCCATTTCCACAACATGTTTGGTAGTTCCGCCGTCAATTCCACCGGCCATGAGGAGCATGTCGGGTCTAAGTTCGCGGATTCTCTCGATCTTTTTGTGATTAGGTCTGTTATCATTACTGGCAATAAGATCCATAACGATAGCACCGGCACCAAGAGCAGCTCTTTCAGCACTTTCGCCTGTCATTTTGGCAACAACACCTGTCACCATCATTTGTAAACCACCACCGGCACTACTGGTTGAAACATAGGCATCAACGCCAACATCGCCTCTTCTGGGAATCACAAACAGACCGTTTTCGGTAAATTTGATATTATCATTTTTGTATTTCAGTCTGGCCAATTCTTCCAGTTCCTGCACAGCATTAAGAACACCTCTTGTCACATCGTTCAAAGGTGCTTCCACAGTTGTAGGAGCTTCGCCTCTGATGGTTTGCCTGTATTCTCCATCTACCAGTTCGATGAGAATTGCTTTAGTTGTTGTACTACCACAATCGGTTGCGATGATCCTGGTTAGCTGATCATTGCTCATACTTTCCTCCATTTTTCTTCTTAAGTAATTTATTAAAAAAAGTTTTGATTTTTTGGTTTCTGGCTTTATTCTGGAGTCGCTTTTTATTTCTTTCTTCTCTGTGAATTTCCTCATCCAATTCATCAATCCGGTTAAGGAGATGATTGATGTTCTCGTCTTTTTCGATCAGCACGGCAAATTCCTGATATTCTTTTGCTTTGAAAAGGATTTGAGCAAAAGGTGCTACAAAGATCATGATCTGACTTCCCAGAAAATTTAAAGGTCTGAGAGATTCAATAGTCATTAGAGCTGCAGGTGCTAATTTCCTCTCTACGATAAATTTAGCTACCTTTTCAATCAATTCTATTTCTCTTTCTTTGGATATTTCTACTATCAACTATACTCCATTCCATAATAATTTAATAACAATTTATAAAAAACAAAGAAATTCGTCAACCTAAGATTAAGAGAAACACTCTTTCCACCACTCTCGACTGTGGACTCATAACTTTCTCTCTCCCCCCAGTCCGTGTTAGTCCTTGTTTGTCAGTCTTAGTCTGTGTTCTGAATGATTTCTCTCTTTTCCCTAATTCTCAACTGTCAATTGTCAATTCTCAATTTCTCCCCTACTCATGACTCAAGACTTTTCTCGTTCCCCCCAATTGTTAATTTTCTCTTTTCTTCCGTATGTTCTAATAACACCATTCTGATTACAATGATCTGCCTTTTTTTTAACCACGTTTTTATTTTTATCCTTTAATATTATAAATTTCTCTTCTTCTCTTAATTCGTGTAATTCATGAAATTTCGTGGATAAAACTCTCTGAAAGCGTCCCCTCCCTTTCAGCTTTCAATTTTGTTTCATAGATTAAAGTTGACATTTTTGATCCATCTGGAAAAATTCATATTGTTATTGGAGGATTTATGAAATTTAATCATGATGTTGAAGATTTTCTTACTGGAAAACAGTTTTCCAACGCTAAGAGCATTACCTTTATAGATGAGAAACAAACCACTTTTGATCGTCTGGAATTATTAATTCAACTGACAAAAGGAAAAAAAGTCCTGCATCTGGGTTGTACTGATCATTTGGATCTGATTGATTCCAAAATCAAGAATAATATATGGCTACACAAGCATTTATGTGATAACAGTGAGAAATGCTATGGTATCGATATTAATGAAGAAGCTGTAACTTATGTTAAGGATATTCTTAAATATGACAATATTTATTTAGGAAATGTCCTGGAGATGCCGTTGGATTTTATCAAGGATGAAACCTGGGATTATATAGTTCTTGGAGAGATCATCGAACATGTGAATAATCCTTGTGAATTCTTATCCATTCTACACAAAAGATTAAAGCCCTATGTAAAAGGCATAATTATAACTGCACCTAATGCCTGGAGTCTGCAAGTAATAAAAAAAGTGCGTCAGAATATTGAATGTATCAATACAGACCATAAATATTGGTTTACCCCTTTTACTTTATCGAAAGTCATAGTTGAAGCTGATTTTCAGGTAGATGAAATTCTGATTGCTTATTTTTCTATGCCTAAGTTTAATTTTTTTAAAAGAGCTTACAAAAAGAAACATTATTTACAGGGTGACTCGATAATTATTACTGCCAGTTTTTAGGCAAAAAAGTTCTTTTTATTAGTAAAGATTATTACTGAAATGCAGCCCAATTGTCCAGCTGCATTGGCAATTCCGTAAAGCCTGCCTTCTCATAGATGCGAATAGCAACCGGATTACTGGCATAAAGATAGAGAAAGTTGTGCGAAAGCCGATCATGATAATTAATTAGATAGTGCATCAAAGCACTGTTATAACCTTTACCCAAGTGGGAAGTGTGTGTCATTACATCATCTACACGACTATACCCATCCATCATTTTAACAGACGCCATAGTAACAGCCACTCCATCTACATAGCCTATTAATTGATGAAAATGCGGATGTTTGAGATGTCTCTCCAGCACTTTAACTGTCCAGATTCCGCCGTCTGCTTCACTGTATATAATAGCTTCTATGTCGGGAGTAAGAGCGGTAACACGATTTATGGAGATATTCTGTACCGGCGTTATTACAGAGGGATTTTGCTTGAGGAAAAAGCGGTTGGCATTATCATACGGAATTTGGAACTGGTATTTCTCCAGATAAGGTCGTAACCAATCCAGTTCCCCCTTGTGTAGGGATGAGTAAATACGGGGTGTGAGATTTTTACTACGATAGAATTTGATAATATCCCGGATAGCGGTATCCGGATCACTGTCTCGGGATGTGAAAATGGCATGATTACTATCCCAGGAATTAGGATTTTCTTCATTATAATATAGAATTCCATAAGGTCGGACAACATAATCAGCGAAGTCTTCAGTAAAGTGAAGTTCACAATCCACAAGTTTGTCGATATCAATACTCAATGCCATAACACCTCATTTTTGTAAAACTAAAACTACTTTACTACTATTCGAAAAATCACTAACTTCTTTAAAGCTACTATTAAATAATTGCATTTTAGAATATTTTAGACATTCTTTCAAGGAACTTATTATTTCTGCTTCTTCATAACCTTTTTGCTGATGTATCTCTTTATGCATTGAATACAAATTATTCTGAGAGTCTGCTTCTTTGAACAGTGTCAACTCAATATTATTGGAATTTTCTAAGAAAATATCTTTCCAATACAAGTAAGAATCATCCATTTTATATTCTTTTAATAAAGTTTGACTAGTCATTTTTGTATAGAAAAACATTGTATTAATATCAAGGATAAACAAACCACCTGTATTTAGCAATAATTCTATTTTTGAAAAAAAGGCTTTAATATCATCAATACTTAGTAAGTAGTTAAGAGAATCATTAGTACACAAAATTAAATCGAATTTCTCATCAACTTTAAAATCTAACATATTACTGTGGATTCCTACAAAATTATCGCTAAATTTATTTTTAGCTATTTCAAGCATTTCAAGCGAAATATCTACTCCTATTTTATGTTGAAATTCCAGCAATCTTAGTAAACTACCTGTTCCACAAGCAATATCTAAAACTCTATCTGTTTTTAGGTTATGTGCTTCCACCATGTTTTCGATAAATTTACTATAAGATAAATAGAAAGAATCTGGCATGATCTGATCATAATAAGATGCCAAAAACTTATAGATATTATCCATAAACTATCCTTTGCTCTCAGGAATTTTACTCATTATAAATCTCTATAGTTTTTGTTAATTCACTTGTTCTCAGACTGTAAAAAAGTCTTGATGCAAGTCCGGAAATGCCAGCACCAACCATAAAAGCTGGTTTAAATTTGCTTTTTCCTTCTGCATCCTTCTTTGTGAGAGTGCTTAAGCTGATAGCCAAAAAGCCTGTCATAAAAACGAGAGAACCAGCAAAAGCATATTCATAGTTTTTGCTCATATTTAACGATTCAATACATTTGGGATTATCGAAAGTGACCTTTTTAAGATAAGAGTAAGACATAGAATAAAGCGAATCGTAATTTGTACTTACAACTTTTACTGTGCTACTACCGCTTTTAACATTATATACAATATCGTTATAAATCTTTATTCGCTTGTCTTCAACCAATTCAGCAAAAGTACTATGAGGTCGGTTTCTTAGAAAATAAGAATCATTTAAAGAATAACTTTTAACCGAGTCTATTGCCATTTCAAGATCATTTACTTTCAGCAAGTCTTGCCTGAAAGTTCTTTCTATTATACTAACTGTACCTTCAATAACTGTCCCATCAAATAACCTCACTTGGTTCGCAGGAAAATCTGCAAAAAGTGATACTGAAAATGTAAACAGAATTATTATTAAAATTAAGTTTCTCATAAATCCTCCAAGTGCATCTGATTAAATATTATACTTTTGTCAATATGATTAATTGATCTAAATATTCTTTTTGTATCCAGCTACCCAGCAAGATCTTCCCTAAAGATTTTAATTACCATCATTGTAGTGTTCGGTCCATTTCTCTCACTAACAACTATCTACCATTCTCCAACTCTTGACTCACGACTGTGGACTATAGACTTTTCTCGTTTCCCCAATGGTCAATTAACAATTGTACATCTCCCCTATCGATCTGTGTTGATCCGCTCAATCCGTGTCATCCGCGTTCTATTTACGGAAAAGCGTGTCTCG
>CAYQPF010000170.1:0-10115 GCA_964419225.1 uncultured Candidatus Cloacimonadota bacterium
CCATTCAAAGAGTCATATGTTCTCGTGACATTGTACTCCATGAAAGGTTCCTTTGACTTAAAATTGTCTAACAACGTGGTTAAATCTTCGATTTGATCAGCAGCTCCACCGGTGTTCAACGCCATGTTCGTCGCTACTACATCAGCTACATCATCTTCAGGTGTCAAAGCTGCAGTGGGAGCCGTCGTCTTATCCTTGGCACAGGATGTTAAAAAAACTACCATACTGATCATTACCAATAAAAATAGCAGCTTCTTAAATTTATTTGTCTTCATAATACCTCCAAAGTATATGACATAAGATAGCAGCTTTCCCTGCAAAAAAAAGAGCGAATCTCTCAATTCGCTCTTTTAATTTTCTTATTCACTTATTTTAAAGGAAAATTCTCAATTCCTGAATCCCTTTCTCTTCACTAACAACTAATAACTAACAACTAACAACTATTTTAGTCTTCTTCCAACTGCTCATCTTTAAATAATGATGCCAAACCATGCTTATGGTTATTAACCACTATTTCTTTCTGTGAATGGGACTGGATATCACCCTTGATCATATCAATGGTCTTATCAATGTCAAACGATCCCATATCTCCGTATTTATGTCTTCTCAGACCAACAGTATTAGCATCCTCTTCCTTTGATCCGACAACCATCATGAATGGAATTTTCCGCATTTCTGCTTCTCTGATCTTGTACCCGATCTTCTCACTTCTCAGATCTACTTCGGCTCTGATTCCCGCCATTGCCAACCGTTTCTTTACTCTCTTGGCATAGTGCTCGGAGTTTTCTGAAATAGGCAAGACTATCGCCTGAACCGGACAGAGCCAGGTTGGGAAATTCCCTGCATAATACTCTACCAAAGTACCAAAGAATCTTTCCATGGATCCAAAAAGTGCTCTGTGGATCATAAATGGTCTATGAGAAAGATTGTCCTTACCTATATATTCCATGTCAAAGCGTTCAGGCAAATTAAAGTCAAACTGGATAGTCGTACACTGCCAGGCTCTGCCTAAAGCATCCTTGATCTTGATATCAATCTTTGGCCCATAGAAGGCTCCGCCACCCTCATCCACCTGATACTCCAATTTGTGTTTCTCAAGTGCATTTCGTAATGAGGCTGTGGCTTTATCCCAATCTACAACATCACCGACAGATTTTTCTGGCTTAGTGGATAGATACAACATAAAGTCCTTAAAACCAAAGGATCTCAACATTGTCATGGAAAAATCAAGTATGCTCTCCACTTCTTCCATCACTTCTTCAGGTGCACAAATTATATGTGCGTCATCCTGAGTAAATCCGCGTACACGCATTAACCCATGCAAAGTGCCTGATCTTTCATAACGGTAAACTGTACCCATTTCTGCATATCTAAGTGGTAACTCTCTATAGCTTCTCTTCGCTGTTTTATATATACTGATGTGAAAAGGACAATTCATCGGCTTGATGATATAATCCTGACCATCAATGTCCATCGGACTGTACATACTGTCATTATAAAAACCCAAATGCCCACTGGTTACCCAAAGATCAGATTTCCCGATATGTGGTGTATATACCAGCTTATAATCAGCTTCCAAATGCTTTTCTTTCCAATAGGACTCAATAATATGCCGCATCATAGCACCATTAGGATGCCATAAAACTAAACCTGCCCCAACCTCATCAGAAATGGAAAACAGATCAAGATCTTTACCTATCTTACGGTGATCACGTTTCTTAGCTTCTTCCAAATCACTCAAATACTTAGCCAGTTCCTTTTTCCCTGGGTAACTGATACCATAGATTCTCTTGAGCATCTTGTTCTTCTCATTACCTCTCCAATATGCACCGGAAGTCTTGAGAAGCTTAAATGCTTTAATTTTGCCTGTGGAACCAATATGCGGTCCCCGGCAAAGATCAGTGAAACTGCCCTGATTATAGGTGGAAATTATCTCACCATCAGGAATTTCTTTGAGAATTTCAACTTTGTAAGGTTCATCAATAGATTCAAAATAAGCAATTGCTTCTTCTTTACTGATTTCTTTACGGGTATATTCAAAATTACCCTTAACCAATTCTTCCATCTTCTTTTCTATATTTTCCAGATCTGCATCCGTAAACGCTTCTTCTCTGTCAAAATCATAATAGAAACCCTGTTCAATAGAAGGTCCTATTGTTACTTTTACTGCAGGCCATAACTCTTTAACTGCCTGTGCCATCAAATGTGCTGTACTGTGCCAGTATATTTCCTTACCCAGATCATCATCAAAAGTGTGGAATACTATCTTACCACTTTTTTCCACTGAACTCTTCATATCCATCACTTTTCCATCAAGTGAAGCTGCAAAAACCTTCTGAGAAAAGTTCTCACTTATACTCTTGGCAATATCGAGTGCACTTACACCCTTGGCAAACTCTTTTACATTATGATCGGGAAACTCTATTTTTATTTTCATAATCTCTCCATTCTGAAGAACTATTTTTTCTTCAGCTCTTCATTCATTTTCTTCGCTGCATCATCCAATGCTTTCTTAGGTGCAATATCTTTTCTCAAAACTCTTTCAATCACCTGATCTTCCAAAAACTTTCTTACTTCAAACCATTGACTCATCTGCGGTTCATAGGTTGCATAATTCAACTGATCATAGACTGTTTCCAAACCTGGATTTTCCTTGATCATTGTCTGCAAAACTGACTCGCTCATTGCACTCTTTCTCACAGGCATATAATATGTCATACTTGAGAACTTTGCTGTTTGCTTGGTGTCGGTAAACCATTTGATGAATTCCCAGGCAGCTGCTTCCACTTTAGGATCCTTGTTTTTGAATATGGCAACATTGGTTCCGCTGATAATACTCTTCTTGGTCTTATCTACTGGTATTGCACAAATACCCAAGTTAAAACTGATGCCTGTTTTCTTCAAAAATGCCAAAGATACACTGGAACTTTCCAACATAGCCACCTTGCCGGCTAAAAAGTCATTCTGTCCGTCAAATCCGGATGAAAGGAAAGTTGATTTATCTTTATTCAGCAAATCACTCATAAAATTCAAGGCTCTAACACCTTCAGGAGAATTGAAAAGAGGCTTGGTATTGTCAGCATTCATGATCTCTCCACCGGCCTGTAAAAGCAAATTCTCAAACTGCCAGGCACTGACTGTGATCGTGGTGCCATATACATCTGTCTTCTTATCATTGTTTTTATCCAAAGTCAATTTCTTGGCCATGGTCTGGAAATCCGACCAGGTCACAGGCGGTTTGTTTGGATCCAATTTGTTCTGGAAGAATAGATCCTTATTATAAAACATAGCTCTTACACTTTTATTAAATGGAAATGACAAAATTTTACCATCAAGTGTATTACTCTGTAAGAATACAGGATAAATATCATCAAGTGTCTTCTTGAACTCGGGATCCTTATCTATCATCTGACTTAAATCAACCAAAGCCTGGCCTTCAGCCAAACCCGCTGTCCAGGATTCATATACCTGAGAAATGTTGGGCTGTGTCCCGGCTTGAATTGAAGCCATAATCTTCTGGGACAAAGCCTGATAATTACCCATGTTTATGGCTTTCACAGTTATCCCTTCATGAGTTTTATTAAATTCTTCCACCATTTGATTCAAGGCATCACCCAAAGGTCCACCCAAAGCATGCCAGAAGATAATTTGTACATTACCTGTCGTTTGTGCGCTCTTTGTTTTGCAGCCAAAGCTTATTAATACTAAAACGATACATAAAGTAATAAGAACTTTTTTCATTGTACACCTCCATTCTCTATTTTCGAAATTAAAAGAATTTAAACCCCTTGGAAGTCAATTTGTTTTTTCCTTTGGGACTTATTTCCTCCATTGATTTCTCTGCTATCATCGCATACCAGTCAATATTCTCCATCTCTGTCTCTGCGGTATTCCCCAATTTACAAAATGAAATATTCTCATAATTCAATTGCTCAAGAATATGAATTAGAACTTCTGTCTTAAATGGATAATACATTTCGTAAAACTGCCTCTTCGTCACTATCTTGTTATCAATCTCCTCAAACATTAAAAAATTAAAAGTAATCGAATCATCCTTGTTATAATCCCATACCTGGATGTAATTCACCCGACCCTTATCTCTTACAATTGGATTAAAAAGATAAAACCTCTGCTGACGCTGTATGACTAAATCCCAGTTTTTACTGTCGATATAAAGATAACCACCCGGTTTTACCAATGCATCCATCTGCTGGATCGCTGTAACCAATTCCTCACCATTCAAATGCCCCAGAGAATTACCCGTCGATAAAACACAGTCAAACTGCCTCTTCATCTTTGTACTTAACTCCAGAATGTTGCATTCACTCAAATTGGCCATGATCTCTGCTTTGGCAAAATTCTGCTTCGCCTTCTTGATCATGTATCTGTTAATGTCTGTACCTGTAACATTATAACCCAGCTTTGCCAGCGGAATTGTCATTTTCCCTGTTCCTACTGTACAATCGAAAACATCTTTAATTCCCTTTTTAGCAAAGAGATCTTTGTAGAAAGACATACAGTCTTTCTCAAAATCTTCATTAAAAAACAAATCATAAGCATCAGGAAAATCATAAAAACGCATACTGCTTTTCTCCAATAAAAGAAGAGACAGGTCTAAAAAAGACCTGCCTCTAAACTACAAAAATGACAGGCCCTAAGCTTGACCTATTTCTATTCCCTTCTTGATAGCCTGAAGATTCATGGCCAACAACTCAGGATCTCTCATCTTCATGAATGACGTTAAATCACTCTCTAAAGTCTCATATTTTATCAAATTGGTTTTGCCAATCACTACACCAATCGCAATCATATTAACCACTTTCATCGATCCAATCTCTATAGCCAACTTGGACATAGGTATCGTGATCTGATCTACATCTTCCTTCTTTATTCCATGCGGACACATATCTTCATTAATTATGATCAAACCACCCTTCTTTACATCCGGACCAAATTTGTCCAACGAAGGCTGATTCAATGCTATCAATATATCAGGAAAACTTACTAACGGCGATGCAATAGGTGTATCTGACACTACTGTCGCTACATTAGCAGTTCCACCTCTCATCTCAGGCCCGTATGATGGTAACCAGGATACACATTTCCCTTCCTGCATTCCTGCCTTTGCGATAAACTTCCCGATGGTAAGTGCTCCCTGACCACCAAAACCTGAACAGATCAATTCACATTTCATTGATTGCCTCCTTCAGTTCCCTTGTCACGTAAGCAGCCTAACTTGAAATACTTCAACATATTTTCTTTAGCCCAATCTCTTGATTTGATAGCATCCAAACCCCAGTTTGTCGGGCATGTGGAAATGAATTCAATAAAAGTAAATCCCTTGCCTTCTTTGTTATATTTGAGAGCTTTCAAAACAGCTTTCTTGGCTTTCATGATTTCCTGGGGTGAAAGTAAAGAAACTCTTTCAATATAATATGGAGCTTGTAATGTGTTTAACAATTCTGAAACCTGGATAGGATATCCAATGTCATCAACTTTTCTTCCATAAGGTGAAGTTGTCGTCTTCATTTCAGGAAGTGTTGTCGGTGCCATCTGCCCGCCAGTCATTCCATAAATAGCATTATTCACGAAAAATACAGAAAAATGCTCGCCTCTGTTCGCTGCATGTACAATTTCTGCAGTTCCTATTGCTGCAAGATCTCCATCACCCTGATATGTAAAAACATGCATATCCGGTCTGGCTCTCTTCATTCCTGTGGCTACTGCAGGTGCTCTGCCATGGGCAGCCTGTGCCATGTCGAAATCAAAAAATTTATAAGCAAAAACTGAACAGCCTACCGGTGCTACCCCGGTCATACTGTTATTTAATTCTAATTCATCTATAGCTTCGGCGATCAAACGATGTGCTACACCGTGCAAACACCCGGGACAATATGTAAAAGCAACCTTCCTCAGTGCTTTTGGTCTTTGTGCTATTATTTGCATTAAAGCCTCCTAATACAATGACAATAATTTTTCTTTAATTTCTTCAGGGGTAAACACTATTCCACCAACTTTACCCATGAACTCAACCGGCACTTTACCATTGACCGCAAGTCTTACATCTTCTACCATCTGGCCCAGATTCAACTCGAATACCACAACTTTTTTCACCTTGGGTGTTAAAGCTTTCCAGATTGCGTCACTTGGATATGGCCATACTGTGATCGGTCTGATCAATCCTATATTCTTGCCTTCTGCATTTAAATCATCTACTGCAGCTCTCACAATACGGGATGCTGTACCAAAAGCCACACAAAGAATTTCATTATCATCATTCAGGTGATAACCCTCATGTTGAGTCTCATGGGCTGTGATCACCTGATATTTCTTCTCTAATTCTAAAACATGTTTTTCTAATACTCTGGGATCAATTTCCAAAGAATTTATCTCATTATGATGCCTGTCTTCAAAATTGTTTTCGTGAATACACCAAGAATAATGCTGTTTGCTTAAAACTTCCATCTCTTCCTTGGTCTTCGTGGGTTTGAATTCCACAGGTTCCATCATCTGACCTAATAATCCATCAGATAAAATCAAGACTGGATTTCTGTACTTATCAGCTAAATCAAATGCATCTGATGCCATGTCTGCAAATTCCTGTACAGATGCCGGTGCTAATACTATCATATGATAATCACCATGTCCGCCACCTTTGGTTGACTGGAAATAATCTGCCTGTGCCGGCTGAATATCACCTAATCCGGGACCGCCTCTCTGCACATTGATGATCACTGCCGGTAAATTGGCTCCGGCTATATAGGAAATTCCTTCCTGTTTCAAAGATATTCCTGGTGATGATGATGAGGTCATTACTCTCATACCAGTTCCCGCAGCTCCATAAACCATATTGATCGCTGCTACTTCACTCTCTGCCTGAAGGAATGTCCCTCCAACTTTAGGCATCATTTTCGCCATATACTCGATTAATTCACTTTGAGGAGTTATCGGATAGGCAAAATATAGACGACATCCGGAACGAATCGCAGCTTCTGCTACAGCTTCATTTCCTTTCATTAATACTTTTTCTCCCATTTCTCCTCCTACTTCTCAATCGTGATTGCTACGTCCGGACAGGTTGTATAACACATCTTACACGCAATACAAGCTTCCTGATCAAAACACTCTGCATAGTGATAACCTTTGGTATTGATAGCTTCCGAAAATTTAATAATTTTCTTGGGGCATGCTTCAATACATAGTCCACAACCCTTGCAATAATTTGGGTCAACTATCATTTTGGGCATTGTTTACTCCTTCTATCTTAATTTCTAAACTAATCAACTTCTTTACTTATAGGATAAAATTGTCAACTTATTATTTCATTTTTCTGTAAATTATTGTCCTTTTCTGTATTTCCTCTGTCCAGTCCTCAATGCTAAATCCTTAATCCTATTCTTCTCTCCCTACTCTCTCCTTAGTATTTGCCTGCGGGTTTATCCTTTTTTTTACACTACCGCCATAATATGGCTTCGGATCTCTTCACTTGTCCGTGTAAGTCAGTGAAAGTCCGTGTAAGTGTTCCGAATTATCCGCGATCATCAGCCTAATCAGCGTCATCTGCGTTCTATTAAACGATTTCCATACTCAATCCTCTGAGCTTGTTCCTCTCTCCAATCCCTCTGTCCATTTAGTCTATATAGTCCATCTGGTCCATATCGTCCATTTCCCGGATAAGCATTTTTCCTTCCCATCTCAACTTTCAACTATCAACTCTTATCTCTCAACTTACTATCGCCCCTCTCCTCCCTTGGTGTTCATTTGTCAGAATTATACAATTATATCACCTGCAGATCTCTTCTCCTGTCCGTGTTAGTCACTGTTAGTCAGTGTAAGTCAGTGTTCTCCCCCTCTCACCATTCACAGTTTTCCTACACCAACTTCCCACAACATTTCTTATACTTCTTTCCACTACCGCATGGACATGGTTCATTTCTTCTGATCTTACAACTAACAGCCTGCAAAGGTTTTGCTTCTTCATCAACTACCTCATAATCTGAAAATTCCTCATCGAAACACAATTCCTTTCCATTACTGTCAAAAGACTTCCAGATTCCACCTTGTTCTAAAATATCATCCAAAGTTTCATTAAAAACATCTTGTAAACCTTCATCTATATCTTCGCGCTTTGAACTTTTCTTATTAACAAACTCGCTTTTACTTGGTAATCCAATTTTAAAAGGTTCTTCTGCTTCTGATAGTTCTATTGGCGTGAAACACCTTCTTCTCCAGGTTCGATAATTATTATAATAGTCTGTAACCAATTTAATAAATAAAACTACATTTTCTGGGGAACTTTTATCATATAAAGCTTCAAAGAGTAATCCTTCCAAGTCTGAAGGCTTAGAGCCTATATAAAACTCAAAAGATAAATGATGAATATATTCCTGAAGCTCTTCTTTATCAAATTCCAAACTACTTGTAAGAAATTCCTTTAACGCTAACAACTGGGGGGTCTCCTCTTCATAATCCCTGGTATGTTCCATCAGCTCTTCTTTAGTGGGAATAAACAGAGGTTTATCTTTTGTAATTTCCAAAGCATCTTCTATATAGTCTTCTTCCTCTAAATCTTCTCTGGAAAATATTATTCCATCTTGCATGTCATACAACTCACAATATGGAAAATACTCAACTAAATGCTGCATTAACTCATCATTAGTCTGAGAATCTTCATTCTGCTGTCGGTAAATATTTAACAATTCTGAGGCAGATATCAGATTATAATAATTCATACAAGGATGTACATATTGAATAATTGGTTGCCTCTTACTTCTTAATATTTCTATCATTTCAAAATCCATAGTCTCCAAAACTGGGATTAACTCATCAAATACAAATATTGAAGCTTCTCCCTTCTGCTTTTTCTTCTTGTTTGGCAAATGTATGATTCTTGCATCTATCAGGAAATTATACCTCAAATAATCAAATCCCAGATCCCTTAACAACCAAAAGACTCTTCTGTATCTAATTGCCGTATGAAAGTCCAGGATGTATCTGGAGCATAACAAAGCAATTTCTCAATATAATCATGGTCAACTACTCTTGCTATGATATCCTCAATTTCACTCTCACTCAATCGACTTTTTTCATTTTCAACACTTCTGACAATGTTTCTCTGATCATACAACTGCATAAAATTAAGTTCTTGTAAATATTTCTTCAAACTGTCATCAAGGACTTCTTTCTTTTTCTTCTTTTTCATAAAATTCTCCAATTATTGGGTTGTTAAATAAAATTGCGATTTCCAGCTGTCTCTGGCATCACCTTTTATAAAAGTATCAAATACACTCTGAATATACCGTTTTAACATGTACTTGCCTCAACTTATCCTATTATTTTGCTTAACTTTTATTTGTATCTAATTATAGGCAAGATTTTTTCTAAACAAAATATCAATTATTTCTCAATTACTCAGGTTGTGTTCTGTTGTTTTGCATAATTACATTAGATATGCTATCCAACATTTTATCGACATACCTCACTTGAAAGGTGACTAAATTTACAGATTTTTCCATTTTCTGTGTTCTTCCCAAGATCATTTCATTATGTCCATTTAGTCCATCAAGTCCATTTTGTCCCTTTCCAATATATGCCTTTCTCCACAACCAAATAATAATGTTTATTTTATTATTGACAACTCAGGCCATTATTTGAACATTTGAAAAACAAATTCGTGGAGGAGTTAATGAAGATAAAGAGTAATATCATGAGCAGTGCTGATATTAACAGAGCACTCAAACGTATAGCTCATGAAATCATTGAACAAAACAAAGGGTTGAAGGACATTTATCTTGTGGGAATTCGCAGCCGTGGCGTACCTATGGCTACCAGAATCGGCACTTATCTGCATGAAATTGAAGGTGTCGAACTGCCCACTGGCATTCTCGATATTACCCTGTACCGTGATGATCTGACCACTATTTCCCATCAGCCTGTTATCAAAGGCTCCCAGATCGAGTTCGAAATCGAAAATGCCAGAATCATCCTGGTCGATGATGTCTTATATACCGGACGTACTGTGCGTGCTGCCATCGATGCTATCCTCGATTTCGGCAGACCAAAAGAAATTCAACTCTGCGTATTAATCGACAGAGGTCACAGAGAACTTCCTATTA
>CAYQPF010000171.1:0-9938 GCA_964419225.1 uncultured Candidatus Cloacimonadota bacterium
AAGGACAGTATCGAGCATCAGGTATGGATCCCTGATTTTTATATTTCAGATCATGAAGTAACTGTAAATGAATTTAAAGAATTTATTGATTCTACGGGTTATAAAACAATTCCGGAAATTTATGAACCGCCCTTGGCATTTAGTAATGGGAACTTCAAGAAAAAGGATGGTCTTAATTGGAAAAATCCCGGATATGCTGCACAGTCAAATTATCCGGTAACATGTATCAGTTGGTTTGATGCCATTGAATACTGTAACTGGCTCAGTAAAAAGGACAATTTAACCCCTGCATATTATGGAAGAAAAGGGAACATAAAACTCGATAAGCTGGCTAACGGATATCGTTTACCTTCTGAAGCAGAATGGGAATATATTGCCAAATTAAGGAAAAAAAGTAAATCTTATTATGAGTTTTCAGGCGGGAATAATCCAAGCAAAGTTGCAGTTTACAATTTAATCTCTCCGGTTAACCCTATGCCAGTTAAGTCGAAACAGGCCAATGATTCAGGAATTTTTGATCTCAGTGGAAATGTTTGGGAAATGTGTGGTGACTGGTATGATCAAAATGCCTATCAGATCAAGAATCCGGCAGATCCTGTTGGTCCGGAAAACGGCAAAGAGAAAGTTATCCGGGGTGGCAGCTGGTCATCAGATAAATTAATGCTCAGAGTATTTGTCAGGATGAGTATAAACCCTTATTCGAGCAGAAATGATCTGGGTTTTAGAATAGTCAAGTCAGCATTGAGCAGTGGGAATGCGGAATTTATGCGGTAGAGAAGGGGTTATTACCTAACAGCTAAAATTCTTTCATTTTAGGGCAGAATAATGAAGGTTACAAGGGATTGTATGGACTTTATGGACACAATGGACCGAAAATGAGAACAAAGCGATAAGAATAAGACGATAATTTTCTTATACTAGTATATGTAAAAATTTAGTAATTGACAAAAACAATAAGATACCATTTTTTCCCTGTATATTGTGAGATGTTCTGTAAATAAGAATATATCATAGATTTAGACTATTAAATTGGAGATTTTATGAAAATTCTCATAACTGGTGGTGCCGGTTTCATTGGTTCACATTTAGCCGAAAAATTACTTAAAGATGGTAATCAGGTAAGTGTTATTGACAATCTTTCTACAGGTTCTCTGGCAAATATTACTCATATTTCCAAACACCCGAATTTTAAGTACACAATAGGTACAATTTTAGACAAACAGCTCATGGAAAAATTAATATCTGAAGTGGATCAAATTTATCATCTTGCTGCAGCTGTTGGTGTTAAGTATATAATAGATAATCCGTTATTATCGTTACAGACGAACATCCTGGGTACAGACAATGTATTGGAATTAAGTAATAAATACAAGAAGAAAGTGTTAATAACATCAACATCCGAGATTTATGGTAAGAGTGACAATGTACCATTTAAGGAAGATGATGATCGAGTATTGGGTTCTACCTATATATCCCGCTGGAGCTACAGTTGTGCGAAAGCGATTGATGAATTTTTTGCTTTAGCTTATTATCGGGAAAAGAAGTTACCTATTGTTATCGTCAGATGTTTTAATACAGTAGGGCCCAGACAGACGGGTCAATACGGTATGGTATTACCCAAGTTTGTAAAATCGGCTTTATTGAATCATCCAATCACAATATTTGGAGATGGGAAGCAATCAAGATGTTTTGCTGATGTTGACGATGTGACAGATGGTTTGATCAAACTGATGGCAGATAAAGCAGCCGAAGGAAAGATATTTAACATTGGCAATGATCAGGAAGTAACTATAGAAGAGTTGGCAGTAAAGATTAAAGAAAAGACTAATTCATCCTCAAAAATTGAAATTATCAGTTATGAAGATGCATACGAGCAAGGTTTTGAAGATATGAGAAGAAGAATTCCTGATTTAACAAAGATAAAAGAACTAATTGATTACAATCCAAAACATGATTTGGATAGTATAATAAGCCGAGTAATAGAATATTATGAAGAATAATATCTTTTTAACCCTAACCATTCTTGTATGTGCTTTCAGTTTGTATTCATTTGCGAGCACAATAAATCCCGATGAATATCTGATCAAAGTAAATGATAAGATTTCTATTCAGATAATTGGAGTGGACACATTGAATATTACCCAAAAGGTACAGCTTGATGGTAATATCAGCCTCTTCCCTATCTCACAATCTGTAAATATAGCCGGTAAAACTCTGACTAAGACCAGAGAGTTGATTGTTCTGGAATTGAATAAGAAATTGAAGAAGCAGGAAATATCTGTAAATCTCTTGGAAAGTAGTTCAATAAAGGTTGTTTTAAAAGGTGCCATTATTAATCCTAATGAATACATAATTTCCCAGTATTCAACGTTAAGTGACCTTCTAAAACAGGCAGATGGCTTAGCCTCGGGAGCATCGAAAAAAATTCTAATACACAGGAGAGATAAAGTTATTGATGTTGATTTGGTAAAAGTAATGACTGATATTAATTATGGTACACCTCTGCTGGAAAATGGTGATATTATTGAAGTACCCTATGTGAAGGAATATGTTAAGTTTTTTACCACATCAGATTCTGTAAATGTTTTTGAGTATGCTGATTATCAGCCCAATACTCCCTTAAAAGACTACTTTGGACTAATCCAGGCTAAATCCAATGCGATGAAGATCAACGATTTTGTTGTCAAAAATAACAGCAGAAAGAGAGTTGATCTCAATTATATTCCGGTACCCCAAGACACTATCTATATCACAGAGGAAAACAATTGTATCTATTTAACCGGTAGCGTTGTAGCACCGGGAAAATATAATTATAATGCCAATTATCCTCTGGAATTTTATATTTCCATGGGCAAAGGCAGAACTTTAACAGCGTCCTCAACTATCTTTATTATATCATCGGACGGTACAAAAACCAAATATAAAGATGGATATAAGCTAAAACCGGGCGATACTATCCTTATCCCCCAATCAACCAGAATTAAAGTTAATGAGTATTTAACTCCCTTGAGTATAATAGTTTCTCTGATTACAACAATAACAATTTTATCAAAATAGAGGTATTTATGAAAGTTCCCCTTTTAGATCTACATTCACAGTATGAACCCGTTTTAGCTGAAATCAAAGCTGAAATCGACAAATTGCTTACCACTCATCAGTATATTCTGGGACCGCAGGTCCGTCAGTTTGAAGAAAAAATGGAAAATTTCCTTCAGATTAAACATGCTATCGGTTGTTCATCTGGCACAGATGCCATAATTTTAGCTTTACTTGCATTGGATATCAAACCAGGAGATGAAGTTATCACAACACCTTTTACCTTTTTTGCCACTGCAAGTACGATTCACAGAGTGGGTGCAATACCTGTTTTTGTTGATATTGATCCCAAGACTTTTAATATTGATCCAAAATTAATTGAAAAAGCCATTACTCCCAAAACCAAAGCTATCATGCCGGTTCATTTGTTTGGACAACCTGCTGAAATGGATAAGATCATAGAAATAGCACAAAAACACAATTTATCAATTATTGAAGATAATGCTCAGGGTATAGGTGCCAAGTATTTTAATGAATTTGCCGGTGGAATTGGCGATATTGGAACTTTATCCTTCTTCCCCAGTAAAAACCTGGGTGGAATGGGTGACGGTGGAATGTGCCTAACCAATGACGACACACTTGCCCAAAAACTCAGACAACTGAGAGTACATGGCGAGAACCCCAAATACATCCATAAATGGGTTGGACTGAACAGCAGACTCGACACTATGCAGGCAGTGATCTTAAATGTGAAATTAGATCATTTAGCAGACTGGTCTGAAGCCAGAAGAAAGAATGCAGCATATTACAATGGAAAGTTAAAATCTTGCAAAAATGTTGTGACACCTTATATTCATCCAGATGCTGAAACCATTTATAACCAATATACACTCGTTGTTGAAAAAAGAGACGAATTACTTGCCTATCTGCAAAGTAAAAATATTGGTTGTGCAGTTTATTATCCGTTGCCTTTACACTTACAGGAATGCTTTGCCTATCTGGGTGGAAAAGTAGGAGACTGTCCTGTTTCTGAGGAAATGGCCAACAAAGTATTATCAATTCCCATCTATTCAGAGTTAACTCCGGAAATGCAGGATTATGTAGTAGCTGCAATTCTGGAATTTTATGCATAGGAGGATTAATGAATATTGTCGTATGTATTAAGCAAGTACCCAATACATCTGAAATCAGAATAGATCCAGTGACAAACACCCTTATCAGAGAAGGTGTAGAAAGTATAATAAATCCGTTTGATTTGTATGCGATTGAAGAAGCTATCAAACTAAAAGAAATCCATGGTGGGAAAATTACTGCTATCAGTATGGGGCCACCTCAGGTAGAAAATGCTTTAAGAGAAGCAATTGCTATTGGTGTAGATGAGATCGTGCTAATTTCCGATCGGAAATTCGCTGGTGCTGATACCTTGGCGACAAGTCTTACTTTGGCAGCAGCGATCAGAACTCTGGGTGATTATGATGTTGTTTTGTTTGGTCAGCAAGCAATTGACGGAGATACCGCTCAGGTTGGTCCTGGAGTAGCAGCACATTTGCATCTGAATCAGGCTTGTTTTGTCCGCAAGATAGAAAATATGGAGAACGGGACAATGACTGTCCAGCGCTTGATGGAAGACGGGTATGACAGACTCACTATATCTTTACCCTGTGCACTTTCTGTAGTAAAAGAAATTAATATTCCCCGTCTGCCTTCACTCAGAGGAAAAAGAAATGCAAAAACCGCAGAACTAAAAGTTCTTAATGCTGCAGATCTAAGTTTAGCTGAAAACACTGTCGGGTTGAATGGATCTCCTACGCAGGTTGTAAAGATCTTCTCACCACAGTATTCGAAGAATAGTGAAAAGTATGAAGTTGATGCAGATCAATCTGTGGACATTATTTTCAAAAAATTAAAAGAGATAAATACTTAAATGATAGAATATCCAACAATTAATCCCGTACTATTGGATCTGGGAATCCTCCAAATTCGCTGGTACGGGCTTCTTTATATCATCAGCTTTGCCATAGGTTATTTCTTTTTAAAACATAACCTGAAGAAAAAGAATATTGTTTTACCGCCTGACTCCTACGAGAATTTTCTGTTCTACTTAATGCTTGGTGTGGTAATCGGGGGTAGAATGGGTTATGTTCTGTTCTACAATTTATCAGATTATCTGAGTCATCCTCTGCATATTTTTGCTGTATGGGAAGGCGGAATGTCCTTTCATGGCGGAGCATTGGGTGTCATAATTTCAGGTTACATCTACTGCTATAGGAATAAACTCGATTTTTATAGCATGGCAGATCCAACTATGCCTTTGGTAGCTGTCGGACTTGGTCTGGGCAGATTGGGTAACTTTATCAATGCCGAATTGTATGGCAGAGTAACTAATGTCCCCTGGGCAATGATTTTCCCCAACAGTGACGGACAGCCAAGACATCCCTCCCAATTGTATGAACTCTTCTTGGAAGGGATATTATTATCTTTACTTCTGCAGTTTATCTTGGTCAGAACTAAAGTGACAGGTTTGATTTTCTGGTTCTTTATTCTTTTCTACGGTATTTTTCGTTACTTTATCGAATATCTCCGTGAACCGGATGTTCTGGATGTGTATGCAAAAGGAATGATTCTCAATTATTTCACAATTGGTCAAGTTCTGAGTTTACTTATGATCATCAGCGGGATTGCAGGAAGTTTGTATTGTGTTTATAGATACAAGCAGAAATTGACTCAGAAGATAAGTTGATCAAGAAACTTTCTTTGAACACCAAGGAAGAAGTATATACCAAAGTAGTCATGAGTCAGCAGTCATGAGTCGTGAGAGAGATGTCGGACGAGTCAAGAGGAGGCTACACTTTAATCTAACAGTTCGATGATTTCAGTTTTGACAGTATAATTTGCCTGATTCACAAGGTCCAGACTATGTAAAATTTTCTTATAATTCACGAGTTGATCTAAGTCGTAGTTTGTACCGGTTTTATAATCTACGATCAAAATTTCTTTTCTGGCATGACTGATCAGTAATTTATCCAAGCGAAAAAAATGGTCATCAGCAGAAATAATATCAAATTCGTTGTACACGATATTCCAGTTAGTTTCATCATATAAATGCTGATGTTTAACAGTATAATGCAAAAGCTTTGTTTTTATCTCAGATAAATTTACAGGACTAAGTTTATGGGTATAGTGGTTGAGGAGTTTAGAAATGTTTTCAACCTGAATGTCCTGGATATGATAGCATTTGGATAAAACCTCATGGATTATATTACCCAGGAATATTTTTTGTAAACGGGCTTGGGAAAGGACTTCTGCTTCATCTGCAGGTTTAATGACTTTTTCCTGAGCAATTATATGCAAGTCGGAATCAATAGTAACTGATTGATTTACTGTTGAAGTTTTAGTAAAATAAGTACCTGCTGTGTAAGTACCCGGATTTATCTGATCAAATAGGGACTTTTCCAAATTAAGGAAATTAAGAAATGTATTGTTTAGATGAAACGAGTACTTTGAATTGGTTAAAGTAGCTTTGGGTAAGTAAACCAGCAAATTATCTTTGGCTCTGGTTAAAGCGACATAAAGAGTGTTGATGTCTTCTATATAATTGCGTTGAAGAAAGTTATTAGAGATTGCTCTGTCAGACAGTTCTTTCATTATTGCAGAATGATGGAAAGTCATAATTGCATAATTAGTTTTATAGTAATGCTCGTCAAAATCATAATAGAAACTGATCTCATCACTATAACTATTTCTGGTGTTTAAATTCAGAAACAAACAGACTGTAGGAAACTCCAAACCTTTGGACTTGTGAATAGTCAGCAATTTGACAGCATTTTCGGTGTTGATGCCAATTTGGGGATAATTATTTTGCACATTTTCCAGATACTGTAAAAATCCTGTAAAGCTGTTTTGATATTCATTTTCAGTAAACATTTTAGCATCTGTATATTTTTTAATAATATTCAAAAAGGTTTCAATATTCAAAATATCATTTTGAGAGGGGAATTTGTGGTAATACTCGAATTTATCCAGTATTATTTGGACGAAGTCCAGCAGAGGAGTATGAGTATAGCTTTCCAGAAGGCTTTCTAAGATCAATTTCAAATCAGGAGAAGTTTTACTGATCAAACCATGAAATGTGATGTCGAGGTCATTCTGGACGAGTAATTCTCGTAATTCGGTGTTATCGAGTAAAATAAGATCTGACCGCAGGAATTCGAGTAACTCGAAACTGGTTTGATAAGCTATTGCACGAAGCAGGAGAATAATCGGTTTAATTGAGCGGTGATATACAATCGATTTGGAAGTATCAAGTAAATAGGGGATCTTTCTTTCTTCAAGCAAACCGGCAATAGTAGTCAAATCATTATTTGTTCTGCCAAGAATGGCGATGTTGGAGAGATTTGATTCTTGTTGGATATAGGGTAATAATTGTTCTACAAAGATTTGAGCATTAGTGATTGGAGGATCTGAATCATCAGAATCCGGTGAGAGAATTATTTTAACAAGACCCGGATGGGTATCGGTCAGATTGGTTTCCATACTTAAATAGGGATAATTGTATCCGGCTGACTGAAAAGTAGTGCTGACATGCTGCATTAGGTTATTTACGAAATTAACAATATTAGTTCTCGAGCGAAAGGATCGGTTAAGAAACTGAAAATCAGCAAGATTCAGAATATTTCTAAGACGGAGCAGCAAGTCCCGTTCTCCCCCACGCCAGCCATATATAGCCTGTTTTTCGTCACCAACAGCGATAATACCGCCATAATCCTGACTACCATATCCACTGATAATCTCATTAATTATAGGGTAAAGAATTTTATATTGCAGAATACTGGTATCCTGGAATTCATCAATCAGCATATATCTTATTTTATTGGATAAAAAGAGATAGAACTGATTCTGAATAATATTATTTTCATCCACTAAGGAATAATCCTTATTATAGAGATATTTGAAGGTGTAGAACAAAATATCCTGATGGGTAAAGACTTTATTGGTAAATTTGATCTCATCATATTTCTGGTATAGCTTCTTACTGATATTCATCAATTGATTATGTTCGGGAATAACCTGAGTTATAAAAAGATAGTCAGCAATTTGAGATTTGAATATGGGGAAAAGCTTTTCCAGCACATCTTTACCGGCACCTTTTACCTGGGGCTTACACCATAATTCTTGGGCTAAGAGATTTTTAAGCTTTTTCTGATGTTTCAGCACAAGAATAGCTTTAACAAAATTTTCTTCAAATTCATAAAAATTGCTATCGATCAAATCTTTGAAAAAACTTTTATACTCAGTTTTAAATAATTTCTCAGTTAGATTTGCATAACTTTGTAAAGTCTGAGCGATCTGTCTGACAGTTAAAATTAATTTCTGCAGAAGGATCTCTGATTCCTGTTCAGTTGAAGCAAGATAATCTGATTCCTGTAGAAGCCATCTGTAATCAATCAGTTGAGTAATAAATTTGTTATAGAACTCCAGATTCTTGGGAGTATTTTCCTGGAAAAAAGAGGTTAGATCAATATCATTTCCTTTTACGATTTCCTGGAACAGGAAATGATAAATATCGGGCAAATACTTTTCATTAACATTATCATCGATTTGATAATCATTAATAAATAGATAAGGGCAAATCAAATGTCGGAAGATATTATTAATAAAAGCATCTATGGTAAGTATGCGGAATTTATCTTTTTCACTTAAGAGTTTTTCATATACTGTTTTGAGATAGGTCAGATCAGTTTGCTCCAGTTTGTAGGAGAATAATTTTTCGTAACTTCTTTTCAAATCCACATTCTTGTTATTGTCCAGCAAAATAGCAAGAAAGTCCATAATGCGTTCCCTAATCTCAGCAGTTGCTTTTTTAGTGAAAGTTATCACCAGAATCTCAGCAAAGTTTAATTCTTTGTTTTGGATGAGGATATTGACATACTCGAGAGCCAACCGGTAAGTTTTGCCTGTGCCTGCACTGGCCTTGATTACTTTTAACTGAAAATTATCCATATTTGCCTCTATCTCTAATTTTGGGGTTTGAAACAATTTGTCAAGAAGGAAGAAAATTAGTTGCTAATTGTTAATTGTTAGTTGTAAGTGAAGAGAAAGGAGGAGTTCGTGGTGAATGGTTAATGGTGAGTAGTTAATGGATAGTGGTTAATTGCGAATTGCTTGATATGAGTTTTTCATTGACTTTTTCTGATTGATTTATATGTTGTAAGCAGATTTGTATTATGAGGTAGTTATGAATATAATAGAAGGAAAATTAAATGCAAGCAATTTTAAATTTGGCATAATAGTTAGCAGATTCAATGAATTCATTAACCGCAAGTTATTAGACGGAGCTTTGGATTGTTTGTTGAGACACGGATGTGCTGAGAGTGATATTGAGATTGTCTGGGTACCGGGAGCTTTTGAAATACCGTTATTGGCTCAGAAGATGGCTGAATCGAAGAAGTATCATGCCATTATCTGTTTAGGAACAGTAATACGTGGAGCGACACCGCATTTTGACTATGTAAGTGCAGAAGTTAGTAAGGGTGTAGCCCAGGTGGGTTTGAAGTATAGTTTACCGGTAATATTCGGGGTATTGACTACCGATTCTATTGAACAAGCCATAGAACGTGCCGGGACAAAAGTCGGGAACAAAGGTTGGGATGCAGGAATTTCTGCAATTGAAATGGTTAATTTATTTAGTATAATATAGAAAGGTTTAAATGGGAATTAGAAGAAAAGGACGGGAATTGGCATTTCAGACTTTATATGCATTAGAGTTTGAAGAAACCACAAGTGAGTATCGTGAGTTGGAATTATTGAACCTATATGAAGTCAAATTGGACGAAGTTTGCCAAAATGACAGTATAGAAATAGATAATCCGATATACAAGTTTCCCCATGAGATTATCAAAGAC
>CAYQPF010000172.1:0-9931 GCA_964419225.1 uncultured Candidatus Cloacimonadota bacterium
GACAGAAAAGTATAACACATGATGGTGTCGAACGAGAAATTTTTGCCAATATCGGAACGCCGGAAGAATTGCCTCGCGTCATGGAAAGCACTGCCGATGGCATCGGATTGTTTCGAAGCGAATTCCTGTTCATGGATACTTCCTGTATTCCCGATGAGGCAATTCAATTCGCTGCTTATAAGCAGGCTGCGATATGCATGGAAGGAAAACCGGTGATTATAAGGACAATGGATATCGGAGGAGATAAGGAACTGACCTCGATGAATTTGCAGAAAGAAGAAAATCCATTTCTGGGATATCGGGCAATACGCATCAGTCTGAATCAAAAAGAGCTTTTCCGTACTCAACTGCGTGCGATTCTTAAAGCAAGCTTCTACGGCAATGTGAGGATTATGCTGCCGATGGTTTCATGCATTGAGGAATTGCGCCAATCCAGAGCGATTCTGGAAGAGTGCAAAACGGACCTTATCAATGAAAAAATTCCATTTAATAAAAGAATTCTGTTTGGTATTATGATCGAGGTTCCATCCGCTGTCATCATGGCGCGCGAATTGGCAGAAGAATGTGATTTTTTCAGTATAGGATCAAATGATCTTATACAGTATACTGTTGCTGTCGACCGGGGAAACAAGAGTGTTGCTTACCTTTACTCCCAATACCATCCGGCGGTACTTCGGATGATTGCTATGACAATTCATGCGGCGCATGATGCCGGAATCCCATGTGGAATGTGTGGCGAGGCTGCGGGGGATGAGATTCTTATTCCATTGCTGCTCGGTCTGGGCCTGGATGAATTTTCCATGAGTGCTGGCCTTGTTTTGAAAACCCGTGCGATTTTTTCTCAATGCACAGTTTCTGAAACTCAAAAATTTGCAGATCGGATTCTTGCATTATCCACCAGGCATGAAGTCCGGCATGAACTTGAAAAATTTTATGAATTAAAAATGAAAAAATGAAAAACGGATCAGATGGGCATAAATAGTAATTGTACCCGACAAATAAATACTATATAATGAAACAGACCTAAATTATGATTGTCTTGGTCGCTCATTTTGATCATATAGACAAAAACAATGTGTCCTTTTCAACAGGAGAGAAATGATTATGAAAAATAGCAAAGGCGTCGTCTTTAAGAGACAGCAACATATTCTGCAGCATCTTCGAAATTCTCAGACTGCCGGTATTGAAGAATTAGCTGATTTACTAAAAGTATCTCCGATTACGATTCGAAGGGATTTACAGATTTTTGAAAAAAAGGGGCTTGTCACCAGATTTCATGGGGGTGCCACGATCAATAAAGCCAAAGCTGCCGAGGATTCCGATATACAGGATGATTCACGCACTTCGCTGCTTCCACAGAAACACGCTATTGCAAAGTATGCAGCCTCGCTTGTTGAAAATGGCGATACTATTTTTTTAAACTCCAGTTCAACCTGCCTTTTAATGCTTCAATATCTTGTCAATAAAAGGGTTATTGTGATCACAAACAATGGGAAGGCACTTTCTGTTTCAAGGGATCCGCTTGTTGAACTGATTCTGACCGGGGGTGAAGTCCATGAACGGAAAGACTCCATGGTAGGGGAAATCGCGATACAGACACTTTCTCGAATTATTGCCAACAAATCTTTTATTGGGGTCAGTGGAATCAGCGTTTCCTACGGAATCACCACATCGGTGCTTCAGGAGACAGCCATCAATGAACTGATGATGAAACGATGCGAAGGAAACTGTTTTGTATTAGCGGATCACACCAAAATCGAAAAACAGCACAATTTTTTCAGCGGACCTATTCATATGGTTGCGACACTGATAACAGACTCGGGCGCCAATCCGAACGACATCGAGCGGCTTGAGGAAAAGAAGATTCGTGTTATTCGTGCAGATCTCATTGAAGAGAGCAATGGCTGAATACATAAGACACTAAATGCCCGGTGCTTGTCGCATCCAGAATCAATCCTCTCGTATCGGATCGAAACAATCCCGCATCATCAATGCATAGTCGGTTCCATTCTTCAGTAAATAATACCGTTTCGTTCATCAAGCATAAAAAATTATACCAACGAACAATTACATATAATGATGCACTACTTGTCGTAGAAATGCACTGTTTAAAAAATAGCGGTTAACAGAAAAGTTTAATTCCTCTTTGAAAAGGTTAATTCCTAAAAAGAGGTAAGGAGAGTGATTCAGGTAGGCCGAACGGCTGGCTAGAGTATAATTTTCGCGGGGGAGGAACCCCAAAATAAACAGAAGAGAGCCGAAGCTCTCTTCCAATCATACGATGTTTCCTGTAAAATTAATTTACCATAACAAACCTACAGGAGGCTCAATATGATAGAACAAATTATATTAAAAGGAAGCCTTACATTCAACGATTTGGAAGTAAATCTATTCAGACGATTGATTGTAATCTTAAAAAAATAGCCGAACCAATTTTATTGACAACCTATCCTATAAATGCTATTATTTCAAGGCAAGTTTAACTTGCTTTTCATGCGCAGTGTATGCAATGCATATGCAATATAAATACAGAACGTGGAGAGTTGGCCGAGTGGTCGAAGGCGCATGACTGGAAATCATGTGAGCGAGCAATCGCTCCTAGGGTTCGAATCCCTAATTCTCCGCCAAAATAGGCACTTTCAGCGAATAACTGAGAGTGCCTATTTTATGTTATTTTGATGATTTGCTAACAGATTGCTAACAGAAATTTATAAAAATTAATTTAATAAATGAAATTGCAATAATCTCTTAATATTGTAATTATGCTTAAAAGTAGTAGAATTTAAATTGGATAATTTTATTAATGGAAGAGGTATAAAAGTGATACTAATAGAGCATATCTGCGGCTTATTTCCTTATAGTGATTTCACTTATCCTGAAGGAGAGTACTCTTTTAATATTGCTAATAAGCAGTATACACTTTTTTGTACAAGAGTAGTCAGACTAGAAAGAATCCATTTTGTGATAAGGAAAGATCTTAATAGCTTTTTTACAAAAATTGAAAATAATAGTAGAATGATAGTTTCAAAGTTGGCATATCCGCATGAATCTGGAATTTTACTGAGTTTAGAATATTTTAATAAAGCAATTAAGAAATTCTGTAAAGAAGATAAACAATTAGAAAAATATTTAAAATCCATAGGTGAAGTACATTATTGCTTGAGGGTTGAAGATCGGCATGTTTTTGATGATAGTCAAATTTCTCCTAACGATTATATTGATAGAGTTATCAAGGCTGAAGAACATATTAAACTTAAAGTTGCATATTTTACTATAATTCGAAAGTTTCATGAGTATTTAATGATTTTAAGAGCACCATATATAAAAATAATAGATGTAAATTATTTTTTCATAGAAGGCTTGTTTGGCTTTTTTTGCAGTGAAAATCATAAACAATTTTCAAAACCACAAATATACAGATTTGATTTTTATCAGCCAATTGCTCAAAAGTTTCAGAAAAATGTAAAACGCTTTTTCCAAGATAATTCTGAAATACCTACGGAAGATCTTCTAATCGCAAAAGCAAAAACCTATCTACATTTGAATAACGCCTCAATGGCTATAATAAATATTGTAATTGCTCTCGACATGATTGTTCCCAGATTTATCAATATGTATCTAAAAGATATGGGAGTTGATAAAGATTCAATTGAAGATTTTAATAATAAATTTGGTTTATCTGTTAGGGTAAAGGCGATTTTAAAAATATTACTACCAATTAATAACCATGGATTAATAAACAACGTTGGAGTTGCTATTAAATTCAGAAATAAAATTATACACGACGGAAAAACAGATGATTTTTTAGCTGGTCATAATATTGGGAGAATAATCCAAGATTGCATAGAATTAATAGATGTAATAAAAAAAATAGAAGGAAAAACAGTATCAAATCACCAGTTGAAATCGAAAAAGCAAATACAGTATAATTAATCATCAATCAAATATTAATAAAATATTCAAATTATAAAACTATTATTATTCTATCAAAGAATCCATCGAATCAGCGGCTTCATTCTGCATTTCAATCAATACATGCGTGTATAAATCCATGGTTATTCCGATGCTGGAGTGTCCTAGCCGCTCCGAAACGATTTTAGGGGCAATATTGTTCTTTAGCATCAAAGTGGCGTTAGTGTGCCGTAAATCGTGAAAACGGATATCGGGTAGATTGTTTCTCTTTAAACAAGCTTTAAATCGTTTATCAAGAACATCTTGTGATATGGGTAATCCATTATTATAACAGGCAATCAAGCCATCGACATTTTCATTAACTTGTTCCGCCTTAGCTTTTGTCAGTATTTCAATAAATTTAGGGGATACCTTTATTTTCCTATTGCTTGTTTCAGTTTTAGGTTTTGTATAAATTATTTCATTTTTGTTTTTAACTGCTGTTCGACAAACAGTGATTATTCCATTTTCAAAGTCAATATCGGACCATTTAAGCCCTAGGACTTCACCGCGACGTAAACCGAGCGTAACGGCAAGCAGAATAGGCAAGAATATCTCTGTATCACTAACAGCATCGAGCAATTGTTTTACCTTTATTTCTGATAATACTTGCGCGTGATATTTAGCCTTGCGTGGTATTTCGACAAGTTCAGAGACATTCTTACTTATGATCTGCATTTTATAGGCCTGTTCAAGTGCCTTGTGTAGCACTCTATGGATGAAGATAACACTAGTAGCGGATAAACCCTCACTAAGCTTTTTATTGTATAATTTCTGTACCTGCATGGGATTCAACTTGTTCAGAAACACATTTCCCAATTCTGGGATGATATGTTTATAAATGATATTTCGGTATCCATTTACCGTATTAATCGCCAAGGTCGTTTCAACATAATCAGAAAACCAATTTTTCAGATATTCGCCCAGTGTGGATTTTGAGGCAATGATATACTCGTTATTTTGAAGCTCATGCAATCGATTTGTAAGCGCTTCTTGAGCCTCCCTTTTTGTCCGAAATCCACTTTCCCATTTTTGCTGTCTTTTACCAATGGCATTTCGATTGATGTCATATACAATGCTGTATGTGCTACTTCTTTTTATAACAGTACCTTTCATTTATACACCTGCCGTATTCTTGGTAAGCCAAAGCATAAGACCATCTCTTGGTATAATGATTCGTTTGCCGATTTTGATATTAGGGATTGCATTACATCTAATTAATTCATATGTCGTTGTTATTCCTAAATTAAGAATCGCGGCAACTTCTTTAACTGTGAATGTCAGTTTTTCCAATTACTTCACCTCCTTTCGTTGTTGATAGTAAGTCAATCTTTTCTTGAATCGCTTTTTGAAAAGATGAATTCTTATTATTAAGATATTCATTACCGATATTGACAACATTTGACATTGTCTGATTAATGTTTTTGTTATTGATTCGTGCCGCATAGGTCGTTAAATAGCCTACTACAGAGGGTAACAATGCTTCGGCTTCTGCTTGTAATTGTTTTTCTCTTTTTATTAATGGCATACTTTCAAAATCGTTAAATACTGCTGAAACCTTTTGCCATTCTGCATTAACAGAGCTGTTTTCTATGCGGGACCGGTTGTTATCAGTTAAAACAAGCCAATTTTCAGTACAGTGTGTCCAAATGCTTTGTATTTTTGAAAAAGCATCTTCGACGCTATCAATTTGAAATTCTGTGAAAAAATCTCTCTTTAATTCAAATTCAATATTCCAGACAATATTATTATTCCAATCGCAATTACGCCAGATTTCATAAAACCAGAGCTTTGTCCTTGTTTCGTTTACTTCCAGTTGCTTATCATAAATACGGCAAAATATCAATGAACTGCGTACACCGAATTCAATACCGCTTATATTTCTATTACATAAATGGATATTGTTTTTCTTAAAATTCCCCTTGAAAGCGGATATATCAATATGTTCAAATTGAATTGTGTCAGCATGACAACATAAATCCATGCGACTGATTTTTGTATCTACGATTTCACCAAAGGCATCTTCTAGCCAGTTATAAATAAAGCAGTAGGCGATAAGGGGATTTCTTGACCATAGTGCTTCGGACTTAATATATACTTTAACAGGGCAAAAATTCGGATTTTTCGATTCGTATTGCATTAATTGAATTTGAAACTCACTATTGTGAAGTATAAAAGCATACCCATTTGCGCCATTTGGCATAACTTCAAAATCCATGTCACTGATAGTGATAATAATTTTATCTGATAATTTGTTGATCTGATAATCCTTAGCCAGTTCTTTTTTTGCTGTCAGATCATCAAGCATAGGCGTAATAGCTTCCATATAATTTAATGGAAACACTCCAAAAGATAAATAATCGATCATAGATATTAACATAAACTCTCCCTTTCTTGTGTTGTGACCTGCTCTATTAGTAATGTTGCAGGTCGTTTTTTCGCTTCGTCAATTCTGGTTGCCTGGCGGCAAAGCCTAACATATGGTTCCCTCTCATTGTAATGACACTCCAAAATTTCTTCGAAATTTCAAAGCCTCGTCCTGACAACGAGCCTCACCCATATGTCTTTTAGGCACCGCCGTCAACCGCATTTCCTCGCTTAAATAAATTTTCAATTTACTCTTACCTTTGACATTTTCATTCTGTTTCTCGAAATCGAGAACACACAGAATGAATAATCAACAAAAGTAACAATTCAGTTATTTATATAGTATGACAAACTGTTTATTCACAATATATTATAAAACAAACAGTTTGTCAATACATATTGCAAAAATAATTATTTTGTTATAATATGTTTTTATAGATAAAGAACGAGGTGGATTTATGCCCTATTCAAAATTACTTTCAAATCTTATTGAATCAGCAAATTTATCAATAAAAGAGGTTGCAATAAAATGCAAGGAATATGGAGTAATTATTACCGCCTCATACATTAGTATGATTAAAAATTCAAATGATAAAAAAATACCTTCCGATGATGTTTCGAGAGCATTAGCAAAAGCTTGCGGAGCTGAAAATGTGGAATCTCTTGTTATAGAAGCCTATATTGATAAAGCTCCAAAAGAATTTAAAGGATTTCTTGAGAATTATAGACAAATACTTTTAGAATCGACATTGATGCTTTTCACAAATCATTTAGGTGATGATGATCTGAAAGCTATTACTAAATCAATGAATGAAATGTCGTTGTCTGAACTGATCCTAAAATCAGATAATTTAAAACAAAATTTAAATTTTGAAAAGATGACGGGAAGTAATAATACAAACTTTGAAATGACCAAAGATTTGGCAAAAGCAATTAATGATCTTAGAGAACCGGAAGGATTTATAATTAAAGATAATTCTATGTATCCAATTATAAGTAAGGGCAGTATGGTCAATCAATTAGTATTGCCATTGGAAGAATATCAGAATGGGGATATACTGTTAGTAGTTATAAGTGGAAGTAAAAAAGCCATATGTAGAAAATGCTTTTTTCTTGATGAACCGAGGACAAAGGTTGCACTGATGGCCTACGATCAGGAAATTGACACAGAAAACTACAATATTAAAGATATAGCTATTTTGGGTAAAGCGAAAAGGATTATTACAGAATTGTAATAACAACAAAATAGTACTGAGGAGTTCATATGAACAAATTTGAATACAAGGAATATTTCGATTTGTATTTTGATTATGGAAAAGAAAAGGCAATCGAATATAAAAATTCATTTGTACCTGATAAACTTTATAAGTATTTCTCATTTTCTATTTTAGAAGCTGAGAATAATGATAGAATTGGAAAATTAATCAATCAAGAACTATGGTTATCACGAAGATCGAAACTGAATGATCCGTTTGAATTTAAAACACTGTATGTTTGCAATAATACACAAACAAAATATCATGAGATGCTTTTATTTATGAAGAATTATGTTCTTGATAATATGTCAATAATGTTATGCTTAACAGCTGATTATAAAAATAAGTTAATGTGGTCCCATTATTCGGATGGATACAAAGGATACTGCATCGAATTTATTGTTACAAATAAAGACCCTTTTTTCCCTGTCGAATATAGAAAAAACAGAGAAAATATTACGGAGCTTTTTGGAAGAAATATTTCAAGTGTAATTTCAAAAAATACTAATGAAGAAATTGATAGAAGCATTTTAGAAGTGAATTATGTAAAGTATTTTAAAGACAGCATTTGGAAGTATGAAAAAGAATTTCGAATTGCATTTGATTGTTTTTCAAGCAATGATGGGGAATACAAATCTACTTCTGAGTTAGGGTTGAAGATCAATAGAATTTTTAGTGGTATTAATTGTGATAATATGCAAAAACTTATTTTTCTAAAAGATAAATTGAACGTTAAATTACTAGATATAGACGTTGTTGATTGTAAGAGTTATAGATTGAAACTGTTAACTTCATACAATGAATTAAAGTAAGAATGTTAATGGCATCATGAATATGAATCGTATAAGTGTATTTTTTGTTTAAAAGATAGTTCTAAATTTTGTAAAGTTGAACATATTATTTTGGTCTCGGAATTATTGACGATCGGATCTAAAATGATTGCAAATAATCTAAATCTTGTATACATAAAAATGGTATGATATACTAAAACTCGTAGTAATAATACTATTACTAATTTAGATTACATTAAGACGTTATGTTAAACTATACAATTATATAAAATTCTGAAGGGGGAATATCATGGGTGTTTATTCTGAATATCTTGATATGGGTATGAGTTTTGATCAAATGTGTAGTGAAAGAAAAAAGCAATTAAAAAGAATTGCATCTTTAAGGCACCGAGATATTTTAGTTTACGCGAGTGATATAACTAAAAATGCTCCTAACAGTATTGATTATACAGATATTATGGCGGTTTCTGATCAACTATCAAATATGTCAGGTGATTCGATTGATATCATTTTAGAAACCCCAGGTGGTTATGCTGAAGTTGCTGAGGACTTAGTTAATCTTATAAGAAATAAATATGAAAAAGTCGGTATAATAATACCAGGAAGTGCAAAGAGTGCAGGTACTATTTTTGCAATGGCTGGCGACGAAATACTTATGGGTAAAACATCTGCTCTTGGTCCAATCGATGCACAAATTAAATTTAATGGGAAACAATTTTCTGCGGATGCTCTTTTACAAGGATTAGAGAAAATTAAAAGTGAAGTTACTAGAACAAAAAGTCTAAACGCGGCATATATACCTATGCTTCAAAATCTATCACCTGGAGAAATTCAGCATTCTGAAAATGCACAAAATTTTTCTCAAAAATTGGTGTCAGAATGGCTCATTAAATATAAATTCAAATATTGGGAAACACATTCATCAACTGGAAATCCAGTCACTGAGGAAGATAAAAAGCAAAGAGCAAAAGAAATAGCAAAAAAATTATGCAACCATTCCGACTGGTTAACTCATGGAAGATCAATAAGAATTGATGACTTACAAAAAATGAAACTACTTGTCACTAATTATGATGAAAATCCCGAATTAAGTGACGCAATAATTCGGTATTATACATTACTAAGAATGAGTTTTGATGCCAATATATACAAGTTGTTCGAAACGTGTAATACTCAGATTTATAGACTTCTATCACTAAATCCTGGGCAAAATCAAACTCAAAATGCTGATAATGTAGTAATAGAGTTTCAGTGTTCAAAATGTAATACTAAGAGTAAAATTCAAGCTAATCTTAAAAAAGGGATACCAATACAGGCCGGATTTTTTGAATACCCAGTATCTGATAATATTTTCAAATGCCCTAATTGTGGCATTGAGAATAATTTAATTCAAATCAGAACACAGATTGAGGCTCAAACAAAAAAGACTATTGTTTAAAAACGGGAGGATCGAATATGAAAAATAATTTTAACCTAATATTCAGAGAATTGGATAAGGCACAAATAAAGCAAGAAGAGATTTTTAACATTGATATGCTTATAAGTGTTGATTTGTATGATGAAATA
>CAYQPF010000173.1:0-9855 GCA_964419225.1 uncultured Candidatus Cloacimonadota bacterium
CAATTGTATCCATAAGAATAATATTTTGATTGATACAGGAGGAGGGTTATGAAAGTCTTACAATCAGTGTGGCAGGAAACAAAGGGCTGGAATCCGCCATTAGAATCTATTAGTTCCAGCGAATCACAACTTGTATTTGTTTTTGGAAAGAAAGAATTGTTAAAATTGCCTTTTTGTTATCCTGAACTTAAAACCGCGTTTCCTGTGGCAAATATCATGGGTTGTTCTACTTCCGGAGAAATACATGGTTCCAGGGTTCTGGATAATACTATTGTAATATCTGCAGTTAAATTTGAAAAAACAACAGTAAAAGGTGTTTCCCTACAAATAAATTCCGCTGAAGAGAGTTATGAAGTCGGTCAAAAGCTAATTCAGTCACTTGATCTCAATGGTTTAGCTCATTTATTTGTTTTATCTGACGGAATAAATGTGAATGGAAGTGATCTGGTTAAAGGGATCACTGATCAATTACCGCAGGGGATAACATTAACAGGCGGATTATCGGGCGATGGAGACAAGTTTCAGGATACAGTTGTGATATGGAATGCTCCTGCGAAAAGCCATACTATTGCTTTATTGGGGTTTTATGGCTCTAATCTCCAGGTTAGTTATGCCTCAATGGGAGGCTGGGATCCATTTGGGCCTGAGAGGGTAGTGACTAAATCCAAAGGTAATGTTTTATATGAGTTGGATGGAAAATCAGCTTTAGAATTATATAAACTTTATTTGGGGGATTATGCTAAGAATCTGCCATCTTCCGGGCTTCTTTTTCCTTTGATTGTACAGAATGCATCTCAGGAAAGAGGAGTAGTGCGGACAATTTTATCAGTGAATGAATCAGACCAGTCCTTAATCTTTGCCGGAGATATCACAGAAGGTTCAAAGTCGAGATTAATGAAAGCCAATATGAACAGATTAGTTGACGGGGCTGTAGAAGCTGCACGGATTTGTTTTGAGAGTTTACAGTCAAATCCTCCGGGTTTTTCGATTTTAATCAGTTGTGTCGGCAGAAAAATGATCATGAAGCAGCAAGTCGAAGAAGAGGTGGAAGGCGTTTTAGATATTTTTGGACAGGATACTCCCATCACTGGTTTTTATTCATATGGAGAAATCTCTCCTTTTGATTCAGACGAAAAGTGTGAATTGCATAATCAAACAATGACTATCACTGCTTTCCAGGAATTTTAAAATGCACAGTTTGTTGAAAAGACAGATCAGGAAGTTTTTTGGTGACAATGCAAAATTTGAAGGTGTATTTCAAGAATTTGTTGAAGCTGTTGATAAGGCATACCAGGAATTTGATGAAGACAGAAAGATTTTGGACCATTCCTTAGAATTAAGTTCAAACGAGTTGTTCCTGGCCAATGCAGAGATGCGGGAAATTTTCCGTTCTTTTCCCGATCTTTTTTTTCGGATTGATGGTGACGGAAAAATCTTGGATTACTATCACTTAGAGATGGGAGAAGACAACCTGTTTTTCCCTGCCAAACAATTGAGAGGAAAATTTATTCAGCAGATCCCTTTAGTAACAATTGGAATGCTTTTTGATAATGCCATAAGGGAAGTTAAGTTATTAAATACAAAAATAACCTTCGAGTATCAGCAGAAAGTTAATAACGAAGAAAAATACTACGAAGCGAGTTTGCTTCCCCTATTTGAACACTCAATTATTATTTTTGTAAAAAATATATCACTCAGAAAAATAGCAGAAAAAGAATTATTAAAAGCAAAAATGAATGCTGAGAATGCCAACAGATCCAAAAGCGAATTTCTGGCTAATATGAGCCATGAAATCCGGACTCCTATGAATGCAGTCCTGGGATTTTCTGATCTGTTATCACCTCTTTTAGTTGATGAGAAACAGAAAAGTTATTTGGATTCTATTAAGATAAGTGCCAAAAACCTCATGCTCCTCATCAATGATATCCTGGATTTATCTAAAATTGAAGCAGGTAAAATTGAAATCAAACCAGAGCCTTTAAATTTTAAACAGTTATTGGAAGAGATTAAGAATATTTTTTCTGAAAAAGTTAAAAGTAAAAATTTGGAATTTATTCTGGAATATTCTGAAGATCTGCCCTCAACTCTTGTTCTGGACGAGATCCGTTTACGTCAAATCTTTCTGAATTTAGTAGGTAATGCGGTCAAATTTACTGACAAAGGATTTATAAAAGTCATAATTTCCGGAGTAAAATTTCATGGTTTGATTGATTTACATTTTTTGATTGAAGATACAGGGATAGGAATATCAGAAGATGGAATAAATGACATATTTAATTCATTTCACCAACAGGAAACACAAAATAAACGACGTTTTGAAGGCACCGGGTTGGGTTTGGCTATTACCAAGCGATTGGTTGAGATCATGAACGGTTCGATAAAAGTTACCAGTACAATGGGGAAGGGCAGTATTTTTGAAGTAACTATTCCCGGGATAGCCAGAGCAAGTGAGATTCTTAATACTCCGAATTTAATAGAAACTTTACCTAAATCCAATGAGATAAAAATAACAAAGGTTTTAGTCGTGGACGACCTCGATACAAACCGGATGCTAATGAAAGAGATTCTCAAACTATTTAAACTGGAAGTTGTGGAAGCTGCAGATGGTGCAGATGCTGTTGAAAAAGCTAAAACTCATATACCTGATCTGATCTTTATGGATCTCAGAATGCCTGTCCTAAATGGTTATGAAGCTACCCTGGAGATAAGAAAAATTAAAGAACTTATTCATATTCCCATTATTGCCCTGACCGCTTCTGTCTTCAATAAATCAGAAGAAGCTCTCGCCGAAAAAGGATTCAACGGTTATATTAAAAAACCTTTCAAGGTTAATGATATTGCAAAATTCCTAAAACCAGGTACTTTCAATAAAGGCGGTGAACCGGAATCCCATCAGGTAAGCCCCGATAACAAAGAAAAAACTGCCGTGAATTTGACTGATTCAGAAAAACAAAAAGTCAGTGTTCTATTGTCTGTCTTAGAAAATGAATATGCACAGAAATGGCAGAGAATTAAACAACGTGGCATTATTGAAGAAATGATAGATTTTTCCAATCAAATTCTGAATCTGGGAAAAGCATATTCTAATCAGGAATTGATTGCCTGGGCTAACCAGTTAAAAACATCCGCTGATCAAATAGACATATATACTGTGGAAATGTTGGTCAGAGCATTTCCTGCGTTGATTGAACAAATCAGGAAAAAGGTGCATTAAATACAATGGCTGCAAAAATACTAATTGTCGATGATATTCCCCAGAACATTCAGGTCTTGGGTGCAATTCTGCGTAAGCATGGTTACGAAATTGGCTATGCTTCAGACGGGTTCATGGCTTTGGAACGTATCCAGGCTTCTGTATTCGATTTGATTCTCCTGGATGTTATGATGCCGGGAATGTCCGGTTATGAAGTATGTAAAAGAATTAAAGAGAATTCTTCTTATCAGCATGTTCCGATTATCTTTATTACAGCCAGAACTGACTCCGACAGCCTGATCAAAGGTTTTGAAACAGGAGGAGTGGACTATATCACCAAACCTTTTAACGAAGCAGAACTAATGGCCAGAATTAATACACATCTCAGTTTGAAAGAATCTCAGGACAACTTAAAAAAAAGCCAAAAACAACTTAGCGATGCGAATGCTGCAAAAGATAAACTATTTTCCATCATCGGGCATGATTTAAACAATCCCTTGAACATTATCCAGCTTGGTTTGGAAAATTTGATGAAAAACGAAGTTGTAGTGACTTCAGAAAAAAACCAGCATTTAGTCGGGAATATGACTAAAAGTATTCATCGCATTGTTGAATTGTTGTCCAATCTAATTCAGTGGTCCAGATCCCAAACAGGGAAAATGCTGAACAAAGCCACAACTATTGAGCTTTACTCGACTGTTTACCATGCAGTGAATCTTCTTTTACCTATAGCTGAGAAAAAGCAAATTCAGATTGATGTGCAAGTTGATAAAGCTGTTTTTGTATATGCAGACGGGAATGTCTTGATGACAGTCTTACGGAACCTGATCGGTAATGCCTTGAAATTTACGCCTCAAGGCGGAAAAATAATCATTAGGACTGAGAGTACAAAAGCCGAAACAACTATTTATGTTATTGATTCGGGAGTTGGTATTGCCCTCGGAGATATTCCTAAATTGTTTAACTTACAGGAACATATCACTACTAAAGGTACAGAAAGGGAGCACGGAACCGGATTGGGTTTGTTGATCTGCCAGGAATTTGTGGAGTTAATGAATGGACGAATTTGGGTAGAGTCTGTTTATGGTGAGGGTTCCTCATTTATCTTTACAGTCCCGAATCCCACCTTAGAGGTAATTTCTCAGGGAGTAAACAGTGTTAGCCAGTAGCCAAAGACAAGCTCAGGAGTCTGAATGAGAAAAGTCCTTATTTTTCTCTGTTTTTTTGTGTTTTGTTCAATACTCTGGTCTCAGAATAAAACAATATCTGTTTACTATTTTCACCGACCTCCGTTATATACTCTCGACAATTCGGATAAACCCGAGGGCTTCATTTCTAAAATAGTAGATATGATCCTGCATGAAGCCAATATCAAGCATTCCTTTATTTCTATGCCATCAAAGAGAGTTGAATTATCCCTGCAAAATCAGGATTATGCTTGTGGAATCGGCTGGTTTAAAAAGCCGGAAAGGGAAGATTTTGCTATTTTTAGTGAACCCATTTACAAAGATCAAAAATTATCTGTGATTTATAGTACCAGAGTTAAGAGTAAAATACCAGCAGATGTATCAATAGAACAATTGTTCAACAGCAACTTGCTTTTGGGGGTCATTGACGGATTTTCATATGGTGCCTGGGCGGATGACAAAATTAGCATTCTCAAACCTGGAAACGAAAAATTTGTGACTGAACAGGATAATTTGCTTAACCTGCTCATTGCAGGCAGAGCTGATTATACTCTTATCGGATTTGAAGAAGGACGTTGGCTGTTAGATAAAAATCCTGAGTTTAAAAAATCTCTCCGACTAATTACCATCTCAAATGCCCCTGAAGGAAATTTACGCTATATCATGTTCAGCAAAAGCATAGATAAAAGCACGGTAAGTCATATCAATAAAGCAATTCTGAAAGTGAAGAAAAGCCCGGAATACAAGAAAATAATCAGTCAGTATAATTAAGCTGTTAATGGCTGTCAAACTCAAATATTTTTGCAACAATACTCAGGTGACTGAGTTTATATTATTAGAATACCTTTTTAAGTAAATAACCGGAATGGAGGAAATATGCCTTATTGGCTGTTAATTTTAATGCTAATTTTGAGTAACTTTCTTTTTGGTCAGGATTCCCTGCAGGTAGAAACAACATTTGCAGACAGTTCTGCAGTTCTGTTTGCCCTGAATTCTGATACTAATGCTCGAGCTGGAATAGTTCAGGATACTTTGTCAGATACCTTATCCTATATGATGGGCTATGAAGATGGCCGCAAAGGAATAGAAAAGACAAAGTACTATTTTCAGGGTGTGGGCGGTGGAGCTTTGTTGATGGGTGCTACGATAGGCTTCGCTATTTTATCACGCAGTTTGGACTCTGCTGCAGTAATTACTGCAATCGGACTCCCTGTGAGTGGAATTGTTGTAGCTAAGCGTGAAGCACCTGGGTCAAAACCTCAAAAAATTCCTGCTACAGCAAAGCAATCAGCTTATGAACGTGGCTTTGCAAAAGGATCAGCTAAAACAAATAAAGCCTATTATGTTGGAGGAGCCTGTACTCTTGGTATTCCGGTAGCTTTAGGAGGAATAGGACTTATTGTCATTATTTCTGCTCTTTCTTCGATGGGACCACACTAAAGTTATACCCTTATAAGGATATGACGTGGTTACTCTCAGAATTTGAATTATTTGATATTCTCAAACATTTCCTTGTTTGCCCAGAGAGCACAGCCGCCTTTAGTTTCCTTCAGAAGTTCGTGATTCGCTCTGATCTTGGCAAAGAGAGGAGAGGATAAAGCATCTTTTAAACTGCCCTGCATAACCTCAGCATCTGAGAAAGGAGCAAATGGGCATGCTTCTGCAAGTCCCTGAGGATTGATATGGAAGAATCCTCTGCCTGCAGCCAGACAACCGTCATACTGCTCTTCATCACCCGGGAATGCCACAAATAATCCGGGATAATCCTGCATCTTACGGTTCACTATAGGCTGTAAAGACAGTTTTTGCTCTTCTGTCAAAACTAAATCAATAGTTTCTTCTCGGATAGGCACATATTCCACATAGAAAAAGAGATTACAGCCCTTGTTCAAAAGCTGTTGTATATAAGCATCTGAGGTTACCAAGTCAAAATTTGTTCTCGTAGTTGTTAAGGAAATACCCCAAAAGATCTTTTCTTTTTTGAAGATGTCTTTAATATTCAAAAAGTTTTCCCAAACCCCGTCCCCGCGTCTGCTGTCTGTTTCATCTTCACGTCCTTCCAGACTTATGACAGGAATAATATGAGGATTCTTCAGGAAAAAGCTGACATAGCTCTGATCGATCAGCATCCCATTCGTAAAAACAGGAAACATGATTTCAGGAAAATCTGCTGCAATTTCCAGAAACTCTCTTTTTACCAAGGGCTCTCCACCAGCCATCAGGAAAATAGAAATACCCAGTTCTCGTGCTTCTTCCAAAATTCCCCGGAAACGGGCTGGAGATACTTCTGGCAGATTGGAAGTATGCAGATGCTTGGAATAGCATCCACTGCAGTTGAGATTACAGCTGTTGGTGATGCTCATGATCACTAAGGGTGGTACTTCTATTCCATTTTTCAACTGTGTTTGTCTGCGTTTACGAGCTTTATTTTGGTTATTAAGTGCTTTGAGAAAGAAAGCTGTCTTATCCGGCCGGCTAATCATAATCGAAACAGCCTTAAGGAATTGTTCTTTAATATTTTTATCAAAGACCTTACGTTGGTCAATTTTCATTTTCACACCCCCTATGTCTTAGTGTAATGGTAAACCACCACACCACGGCATTTAAGTCAAGTACTTTTTGTTGTTTTTTGAAAATATTTCAAGAGGAACAACAAATGGCACAATTATTTGTACCTTACAACTGGAAATCTTCATTTTTTGGCAGAATATTAAAAGTCAAAATGGACTGTATGGACTAAATGGACTGTATGGACTATAGGGACAATAAGTTGCAAGAGTTAATGTAAACCTAGGACAACCCATCCCCGTCCCTTCCCTTTTATTAAGGGAAGGGGGGGTATCAGGTGGCAGTCGGCAGTGGGAGAGAGAAGTCTATAGTCATGAGTCTTGAGTCATGAGTGAAGTCAGGAAAAATGAACAACTCATCCTCTGATCCTTCCCTTGCAAAGGGAAGGACGCACTGACAAGAGAAAAGTTGGCAGTCGTCAGGCGGCAGGCGTCAGTGGGAAAGAATAGATAATGAGAATTTGATGAGCCTGCCAGGCTCTTTTATATAATGACGCAAGCTGCGTCGTCTCCCAGGGGATGTTTGTGATAAAATATCAGTGACCAAAGTAAACACTTTTACAAAACAAACAGGCTGAACCTTTGTAGTAACAAAACTGAATAAGTTCAGCTAAAGTGTTTGATTATTTATTATTTGACATAGAATCAGGCAGAATTAATCCTCAATTCAAATTAAAATTAAATATTTGGAGGTTCATATGAGTCATAAACCAACATATCCTAGGATAGCGATTGTCACGGGTGCTACATCCGGGATTGGGGAAGCAACAGTCCGCAAGCTGATTTCTTCAGGATTTGGTGTTGTGGGTAATGGCCGCAAGGCTGAAAAGCTGGTAGCAATGGAAAAAGAGTTGGGTCATGCTTTTTTTGGTGTTGCAGGGGATGCCACAGATGTCCAATTGCATGAAGTGTTATTTGAAAGTGCGATCAGGCATTTTGGCCAGTCGGCAAGCCTGATAGTCTGCAATGCAGGCAGGGGATTAGGTGGAGCTGTGACCAATGCAGATTTGACTCAGCTGGATGAGGTTATTAAAATCAATCTGACCGGAACCTTGAATCTTATGCAGAGAGCTGCTCAAAATCTCATTGCCGGACTGGAAAAGCGTCCTTTCCCGGAATATGCTGCAGATATCGTGATCATTGGTTCTATCGTAGGTAGAAATGTTTCTCCCTTCAGTGCCGTATATGGAGCTACAAAATTTGCTATTCATTCTCTGGCAGAAGGTCTCAGAAGAGAATTATGTGGTAAAGGGATAAGAGTTACATTGGTAGAACCTGGTTTTGTTCTTAGTGGTTTTCAGGATGTTGCCGGATACAGTACAGAAATGGTGAACGGAGTAAAAGATAAATTCGGTCCATTGCTTGCTGGGGATGATATTGCCAGAGCGATAGATTTTATTGTTGGACAACCTGCACATGTGCATATGAATGATATCGTTGTGAGACCGACGAGACAGGATTATCCTTAAGAAAAATTGAGAGTTGATAGTTGAGAGTTGAAAGTTGGGGGAAAGGGAATGGTTAACATTTAAATCCTTCTGAATCACGGATGACGTGGATTAAAGGATGACACGGATTGGATTAGTCATGAGTCCTCAGTCATGAGTCGTGAGTATGGGATTTAAGAATTGGGGGAAAGTGACACATTTCAAGAGAGTTAACCACTAATGAACACAAATAAGCACGAATTTGATAAGTGATGAAGAAGGGAAATTCAAAATGAATTACTTCAAATATTTATGTTGTAAGATATCTTCAGGGTTTTAAAAGAGTATTTCTCTATTCTAACTTACATATTTTCTTATTCTCCTATTCGTGGTTATTGGTGTTCATTCGTGGTAAACTCCAAAAAAGGGATGAATCAGTGATTTTTTAATCATGAACACAAATAAGCACGAATGGGAAGAAGAATTTCAGGAGAGGATTGAGGATGTTGGGTTGAGGAAAGAGTAGAGAGAACAACTCATCCTCTGATCCTTCCCTTCGAAGGGAAGGACGTGCTGAATCATAAGCTTTTCCGAATTTAGGGCACAACTACTGTGCCCCGGCAGTCCGGCCAAGACAGGACTCTTCAACAGAATTCTCAAGTAAAAGTCTCTTTAATCGCCTTTTTCCCTCATTAAGAATTAGTAATTGAGACCCCTTAGTAGAGTCATTTATCCACCGAAGAGACACAGATTTACGCAGATTAGGAGAAAAAGAATCTATATTAAAGCTATATTGAGTTTTAAAAAAATCAAATAAAGGTATTTGGAATAGATTGATCATTTTTTCTTCATCCTGTTCATCCTGTGTATCCCTGTTGAATACTCCGAAAAGGGTTTCTTGCCATGTCAACTTTGCCAGATCTATATCCGGATGCTGCTTTCTAAACTCAAACATTAGCTTAGTGAAGCAGGCGTAACCATTCAGAGGGCTTTTACCAAATCTGTATTGCATGTTATACTGTTCTGCATAAAGAGCAAATTGCTCTTTGAATTCAGGAGATGCAGATTTCCAGATTGTAGAAAGCAGCTTAAAGATACTGCCCATGAGAGTATTGTGTTCTGTCTTAGGCGGGATGAAGTATTTCCTGGCATAGTACAAACCCGGATTTTTGAAGTAAAGAAGAGTCAATCCTTCTGATTTCAAGGAGACTCTTTTCGCTCCTGCTGCAAAAAATACCTGCATGGTTCCTCCTCAGGTGGCATTAAATACGCTTAATAGAACACAGATTACGCAGATCAAACAGATTAACACTGATCGAGAATCGTTCAGTGTCATGGATAGTGATTTCTTATGGTCTCCAATCCTTAATCCTACCGCTCTCTCACTCAATTCATAATTCATCATTCAAAAATAAATACCCCCCTATATATAGATAAGCCGACAAAAATGAGTTTTAATGTCACTGGAGCGAAAATAAATT
>CAYQPF010000174.1:0-9656 GCA_964419225.1 uncultured Candidatus Cloacimonadota bacterium
TTATGTAAGAACTCTGCAGGTTATTGGTACTGGTTATTCTGCTGAAGTGGTCGGACCATGGTTAAAGCTTTTGGTCGGATTTTCACATGAAACTCTTTTACAGGTTCCCAAAGGAATCACAGTAGAAGCAGAAGCAGTTCCCAGAGGAAAAGGTTCCAAGCTGGGCATCCAGTCTTTGATTAGAGTTAAAGGTATAATGAAAGAAGATGTTGGTAAATTTTCAGCTGAAATCAGAAAAGTAAGACCTCCTGAGAATTACAAAGGTAAAGGAATCCGTTATGAAAACGAATTCGTTAAAATCAAACCCGGTAAAGCCGGTGGTAAATAGGGGGTAAGCAGATGAAAAAGTCAATTACCAATGCAAAAGATCTTACAAGGGCAAGAAGAAGAGTCTCTATCCGCAAGAAATTAAGCGGAACTTCGAAAAGACCAAGACTTGTTGTTTTCCGCAGTTTAAACAACATCTATGCCCAAATCATTGATGATGAATGTGGAAAGACTCTGGTCTCTATGTCCACCCTTGCCAAAGGTATAACAATAGAGGGTAGCAAGAAGACTGAGAAGAGCTTTGATGTTGGTTTTAAGTTAGGCCAAAAAGCTATCGAAGCTGGAATAACAGAAATTAGTTTTGACCGTGCCGGATACTTGTACCATGGCAGAGTAAAAGCTCTGGCTGATGGTGCAAGGAAAGCGGGCTTAGTTTTCTAAGGGAGGCTAACTTGAAGCAGCAAATGAAAAATAATAATATGAATGAATTTGAAGTAGAGAAAATCATAGATACGAACAGAGTGGCTAAGGTTGTTAAGGGTGGTAGAAATTTCAGCTTTAACGCAATCGTAGTTGTCGGCGACAAGAATGGCAATATTGGTGTAGGTACCGGTAAGGCTAATGAAATCGTTGATGCGATCAGAAAAGCCAAAGAAAAAGCAATTAGAAACGTATTCACAGTTCCTGTAGTAAAGGGAACTATTCCTCATGAAATCTTAGGAAGATTTGGTGCCAGCAGAATAATGCTCAAACCTGCCAGCCAGGGTACAGGTATTATTGCAGGTGGTACAGCACGTGCCATCCTGGAAGCTGTCGGTATTGAAAACATCCTGACAAAATCCATGGGATCCAACACGCCTGCTAATTTGGTGAAAGCCACAGTAGCTGGTCTTAAACAACTCAGAACAATTTCCGAAGTTGCAAAACTGAGAGGAAAAACTGTTGCTGAAATGACGGGTCAGGGGGAATAATGAAAGTCAAAGTTACTCAGATCAAGAGTACAATCAGAACAAAAGAAGATCAGGTCAAAACAATTGAAGCCCTTGGTTTAGGAAAAATCAACCGCTCAAAAGTACATCCTGACAATCCTGCAATTCGCGGAATGATTCAAAAAGTTATTCACCTTGTAAAAGTGGAAAATGTTGAGGAATAGCTCTGCTATTCCACTAAGGAGATTAAGATGCAACTTCATGATATTAGTAGACCTGATATAAAAAAAGGAAAGAAAAGATTAGGTAAAGGACATGGTTCAGGCCAGGGTAAACAAGCCGGTAAGGGTCACAAAGGCCAAAAAGCCAGATCCGGCGGTAATGTTGTGCCGTGGTTTGAAGGTGGTCAAATGCCTATCTTCAGAAGATTGCCTAAGAGAGGATTTACCAATATATTCCGTCAGGAATATAGAATCATTAATCTGGAAAGATTAGCAGACCTCTCTGAGACAGAATATGATATTAAAAAACTGGAAACTATGGGTTTAATCGGAAAGTCCAGTTCAAATGAAAATGCTCCTGTAAAGGTTTTGGCAAGTGGTTCTGCTGAATTCAAAAAAGCGATTACCATTAAAGTTAACGCCTTTTCTAAGAAAGCCAAGGAGATTATTGAGAGTAATGGTGGAAAGGCGGAGGTAGTATAACTTGTTAGAGAGTATCAGTAATATATTCAAAGTTCCGGACCTGAAGAGAAAGATTCTCTTCACCACTCTAATCCTGGTAATCTATCGTATGGGTAGTTTTATCCCGGTTCCCGGAATCAATACTGCTGCCCTAAGCGAGATGTTCAGTCAGGGTAGTGGAAATTTATTCGACTTGTTTGATCTATTTGTTGGCGGTAACTTATCACGTGCATCAGTTTTTGCCTTGGGTATCATGCCATATATTACTGCCTCCATCGTTATTCAACTCTTAGGTAGCATTATACCTTTCTTGGAAAAATTGAAGAAAGAAGGTGCTGAAGGTCAGAAAAAGATCAATCAATATACCAGATATGGTACAGTAATTATTTCTGCTTTTAACGCTGTAGGTATAGCTGCTTTCTTACAAAGTGCAGAAGGTGTTGTATATTTTCCAGGCGTATTCTTTACATTCACAACTGTAATTACCTTAGTCACAGGAACTATCATGATCATGTGGCTGGGTGAACAGATCACAGAATCAGGTATAGGAAATGGTATTTCCCTGATCATCTTTGCCGGTATTGTGGCAAGATATCCGGAAGGTTTCCTGAATATGTTCACTATGATCAGTTCAGGCGATTTAAATATCCTGGTTGCTGCTCTTGTTTTAGTAGCAATGATTGCAGTTACAGCATCAGTGATTGTGGTTACAGAAGCGACAAGAAAGATTCCTGTACAATATGCTAAGCGAATAGTGGGGAGAAAAGTTTACGGCGGTCAAAGTACTAACATTCCATTGAGAGTTAATACAGCCGGCGTTATTCCCATTATCTTTGCTCAGTCTGTAATTATGTTCCCCAGAACAATTGCCACATTCCTGCCGAACACTTGGTTTTCACAGGCAATCGTGGATAATTTTTCACCGGGTGCATTAATTTATACAGTATTTTACGTAGCACTAATTGTATTCTTTGCTTATTTCTATACAGCGATTGTTCTCAATCCTACAGAAATGGCAGAGAATATGAAGAGATACGGCGGCTTTATTCCTGGAAGAAAACCAGGTAAAAAGACTGCCGAATATATTAATAATGTTCTTACCAGAATCACTCTGCCGGGTGCAGTGTTCTTTGCCTTCATCGCAGTTTTACCGGAAATATTGTCCAAATGGGCAAATCTTCCTTTCTATTTCGGCGGTACAGGTTTGATCATTGTTGTCGGTGTTGCTTTAGATACATTGCAACAGATTGAATCCCATTTAGTCATGAGACATTATGAAGGATTCATGAAAAAAGGTAAGCTTAGAGGAAGAAGATAATTAATGTTGTATATTAAGAATGCTGAAGAAATAAAGATTATGAGAGAGAGTAATCGTATAGTGGCAGAATTGCTGATACGGATAGAATCTCTCATAAAACCTGGAGTTTCAACTTGGGAATTGGATCAGTTCGCCGAGGATTATATCCTTTCCCAAGGTGGAAAACCTGCTTTCAAAGGTTACCAGGTTGACGGACTTGCTCCGTACCCTTCGGCAATTTGTGCATCTGTTAACGATTGCATTGTCCACGGAATTCCCTCCAAAACAACTATTTTAAAAGAAGGCGATATCATCGGAATCGATGTTGGAGTCAAGAAAAATGGTTTTTATGGTGATGCTGCCAAGACATACAAAGTAGGTTCGGTCAGTATTAAGGCTCAGCGGTTAATGGATATAACGTTAAAAGCACTTGACATAGGTATCAGTGTTGCAAAAAATGGTGCCAGAGTTGGAGACATAGCTTATGCAATTGGCTCCTTTGTTATGGATAATGGTCTTTTTGTAGCTGATAAATTAGCTGGTCATGGCGTAGGGAAAGAGTTGCATGAAGAACCTACTGTTCCAAATATTGGCTATAAGGGCAAAGGAATCCGCTTGAAAAAGGGGATGACCATTGCCATAGAACCCATGGTAAACGAGGGTACCAATAAAGTTAAAGAAATTGGTTGGGAATATTTTGTAGCAGACAACAGTTTGTCGGCACATTTTGAACATACAATTTTAATAACAGATGGTGACCCGGAATTACTAACAATTATTTAGGTGGTATATGTCAAAAGCAGGTGTAATTGAAGTTGAAGGGATTGTAAAAGAAGCATTACCTAATACAACTTTTAAAGTCGAGCTGGAAAATGGACACGAGATTCTGGCTCATAGTTCTGGTAAAATGAGAATGAATTATATAAGAATTCTGCCCGGAGATAAGGTTAAATTGGAATTATCTCCTTATGATTTAAACCGGGGTAGAATAACTTATAGGTATAAATAAGGAGATGTAATGAAGGTTAAATCATCAGTAAAAGTAATCTGCAAAGACTGCAGAATTATTAAAAGAAAAGGCACAATCAGAGTAATCTGCCCTGCTAATCCTAAGCACAAACAAAGACAGGGATAATAAGGAGGAAGATTGGCACATATAGCAGGAATTGAAATCCCTAAAAATAAAAGGGTTATAATCGGACTAACATACATTTATGGTATTGGCAGATCTATTTCAGGAGAAATCCTTAAGAAAGCTAATATCGATCAAAGTACAAAGGTTAAAGATCTTACTGTGGATGAAGAAAAATTACTGAGAAGTATTATTCAAAATGAATATATAGTCGAAGGTGCTTTAAGAACTACGGTTGCTTTAAATATTAAAAGACTTATGGAGATCGGATCCTACAGAGGGCTTAGACACAAGAAAGGTCTTCCTGTAAGAGGTCAGAGAACCAGTACCAATGCCAGAACCAGAAAAGGTCCCCGTCCGGGTGCATTGAAGAAGAAGAAGTAGGGGAGGAGACTATGGCAAAAGCAAAAGTAACTAAAACCAAGAAAAAGAGAGTTCGTCTTTCTTATGATGAAGGAATAGCAACTATCCATTCCAGTTTTAACAACACTATAGTTTCCATGTCAGACAAAGCCGGTAATGTGTTGGTTTGGTCGAGTGGTGGCAAGATAGGATATAAAGGCTCAAGAAAAAGTACTCCTTTTGCAGCACAGCTTGCTGGTGAAGAAGTGGCAAAGACAGCTAAAGAAATGGGTATTGAAAAATGCAAAGTTATTGTTAAGGGTCCTGGCGGTGGAAGAGAATCTGCTATCAGAGCAATTAATAATGCTGGTATCAGAGTTACAGTAATTAAAGATGCAACCCCCATTCCTCACAATGGTTGTCGTCCGCCTAAACAGAGAAGAATTTAAGGGAGGCATGAATCAATGGCAAGATATACAGGACCAAATTGTAAATTATGCAGAAGAGAAGGAACTAAATTGTACCTTAAGGGTACCCGTTGTAACACTGGTAAATGTGCTCTCGAAAGAAGAAAATTTGCTCCAGGTCAACACGGACAAAGTTTCAGAAAGAAAGTAAGTGATTACGGTATCCATTTAAGAGAAAAGCAAAAAGCCAGAAGAATCTACGGTGTATTGGAAAGACAATTCCGTAAGTATTTCGGTCTTGCTGCTAAACAAGTGGGAATTACCGGTGATAACCTGATCAAAATTTTAGAAAGAAGATTAGACAATGTGATTTTCCGCATGGGTTTTGCTCCTTCCAGAAATGCAGCCAGACAGATCATCCGTCATGGGCACATTCAGGTTAATGATATAAAAGTTAATATTCCTTCTTTCCTCGTGAAAGAAAATAGTATTATAAAGATTAAAGAAAGTAGCAGAACAATGGTTTTAATTCAGGAAGCCATTGAAGCTTCAACTGATGTAGCAAAATATGAATGGTTATCTGTTAATAAAGATAATTATACCGGAACATTTGTCAGTATTCCTAATAGAGATCAAATACCTCTCGAAATAGATGACAGATTAATCGTAGAGTTCTACTCTAAATAAGAAGAGGATTGAATATGATGCTGCTTGAACCTTTGCAAATGCCCGATAAAGTGGAGTTTGAAAAAGAAACTTACAGTCCTACCTATGGTAAATGTGAAATTGGTCCCCTTGAACCGGGATACGCCACAACCCTGGGTAATTCCTTGAGAAGAGTCTTGCTTTCTTCCATTCAGGGTGCTGCAATCAGATTCGTCAGGATTGAAGGTTTACACCATGAATTTAGCCCAATTCCGGGTTCTGATTCAGATTTTATAGATTTCATCTTAAGACTGAAACAATTAGTTCTGAAGATGGATACTTTAACTGAAACAAAAATTGTTCTTCATCACAAGGGCATTGGTGTAGTCACCGCTGCTGAAATCGAAGATGATGCTAATGTAAAAGTCATCAATAAAGATCTTGTACTTCTTGAAATGACAGAAGATACCGACCTTTATGTTGAAATGTGGGCAGGCATCGGTAGAGGTTATATCCCTGCTGATGAACAAAATACAGATGATAAGCAAATCGGCTTTATTCCTATCGATTCCATCTATTCACCAGTTACTAAGGTTAATTTCAACACCACTCATCAAAGAGTCGGTGAAAGAATTGACTATGATAAACTCATTATCGAGATTCATACTAACGGTGCGATAGATCCTAAAAATTCCCTTTACCTCTCAGGTAAGATCCTGAAAGATTTCTATGCAAAACTCGTGCTCTTCGAAAGAGAACCCGAATATGTAGAAGAAGTTGAGATGGATCCGGAATTGGAAAATATGGAAAAAATGCTCAATACCAATGTGAAAGAACTTGAATTAACTGTTAGATCTGCAAATTGTCTGCAAAATGCCAACATCGAAACTATTGGTGAATTGATTAGCAAATCAGAAGCTGAAATGCTCAAATACAGAAACTTCGGTAAGAAGTCTCTTGATGAAATTGCAGCTCTTTTAGAAAAACTCAATTTGAAGTTAGGCGTTGATGTTGATTCTATCAGACAACAAATTGAAGATGCTAAAAATCGAATTAATATAAGAAGAAAAGGATAATATTATGCGTCATAGACTCGTAGGAAGAAAATTCGGAAGAGAAGCTGACCACCGTAAAGCAATGCTTCACAATTTGGTTATCTCTCTGCTTTCACACGAAAGAATCACCACTACTGTTACCAAAGCCAAAGAAATGAGAACATTAGTGGACAGAATGATTACTTATGGAAAGAACGGTACTGTTCACCATAGAAGATTAGCTTTCGGTATCATTCATGATAGAACCCTCGTTAAGAAACTATTTGATGAAATCGCACCAAGATTCAAAGATAGAAACGGTGGTTATACCAGAATCATGAAAACCGGATTCCGCAAAGGAGATAACGCTCCTTTAGCAATTATAGAACTCGTCGATAAGGAAGTTAAGGTAGTTGTTGATACTAATATCAAAACTGCTGATTTAAATAAATAAGGCTGTCTTTGACAGCCTTTTCCCTTTTTTCACATGCTTTGCATAAGATTTTTAATAGGTCTGGGATTAGCATTTCTATGCTCAATATCCTGGGCCTTGGATCTTAATCTTCCGTCTTCTCCCTCTGCAAATGCACTTTCCGGACTTACTTCTCTGACAAACTCCCCTGGCAATTCCCTCAATAATCCTTCTTTAGCCTATCCTGGCCTCGAAATATCCACTGCCAATCTATACCAAATTAATGAAATAAAATTTCATAATTTAGCGGTTAGTACAAAATATAGTAAAATCTTTCTGAATATCACTGAGCAATATCTCGGCAATGAACTATATTATGAAAATCAAAATACTTTGAATCTGGGTTATACATGCAAGACCCTGAACTTTGGCATTGCCGGACGTTATATCTTTTCTCAGACAGAAAACTACGCTAACGTTAATGCAACCTTGCTCGATGTGGCCACTAATATTAAATTTGACCGCACCATTTGTCACCTCATTATCAAGAATGTCACAGCTACTAAGGTCTCAGGCCTACAGTTACCTGTTTATCACATATGTGAAGTCTCACATCAACTTAATAAAACAATAACTCTTGCTGTAGGTGTGGAAAAACAGAACTCTCAGTCGCCCAGTTTCAAATTCGGTACCAAATATACTCTCAGTAAAAACTGTTCCATTTTACTAAGCACTCAAAATGAACCCTACAAGATAGGAACAGGTCTGGAAATAAAAGTAGGAAAATACGGTATGCATTACAGCATTAGTACTCATTCGTATCTCAATCCCACTCATTATGTTTCCTTGATCTATGCACTTTGAGTTGGCCTTTGCTCTGATATTGATCAATTCACTTCTTTTTGCTGAACCCGATTTGTCCTACTATACCGATAGTGATGCTGCCGAGAATCAATTACTTGTTTCCGAAGAACAAATGGATTCTGTTTATTTTGAGAATAAACATGCTTTCTCATTGAAAAATAACTACTACCAAAGAGATACTACAAAGTCCTATACGTTCAAAAGTGATTTCCTTTATAAACAGGCAAAGGCAGGATTTTATTACAAAGATCAATTTAATACTCATTTGCAATATCATAATCAATTTCTGGCTTTGGATTTTAATGCACACAATACCTTACTTATTGGTGATTTCTCTCCCCGGATCGGTACAGGACTTCTATTTAATCAGAACCGTTATCAAACCATCAGCAGTGTAAATACGCCTTTTGCTTTTTCCAATACGATCAAACCTCAAAGGTCACTTCTTCTGAGTAATAAATATCAGGGTGTGGTATTCTCAGGAAGTTATCAAAAACTCAGTTATATGCTCTTCTCTTCGATTCAGATGTTCCCGTTTCAGGAAGAGAATTTTATGATTACAGAAGTGGATTATTCAAAACCTGCAAATCTGACGAATAGAGAGGGTATGACGGAATCCATCAATAGTGTATCTCTTGCCTTCAACAACGCCAATATCAGTGCTTATTTTATGCCGGGTTATCAGAGCTTTGACAGGAATTTCCTTGATGAGAGAATTTCAAAAAATAATCTCTACCATCTCTTAGGAATCAAGTATGGAAATCCCTACGCAAATGTTTGGTTTGAAAGAGCAGAAATCTTCAGCAAAGAAGCATTTCAGACAGGGCTGAATTTGTGTTCTGATAATTTCAGTCAGACTTTAACTCATATAAGAACAAATGACTTCTTCAGATCGTTCCGAAAAACTGCTTTTACCCCGGAAAAATTAGACAGTGATATCCGCATCTGGAATTATTCTGCATTATTCAAGCAAGTAAAATGGAAAGGTAAAATTATTGTGGAGCAGGAAGAAAGAGTAAAAACAGATTTGATAAATGGGTTACCATTGAGAAAAATTACTTTCTCACCTGTTATTGATTTTGTAAATAATCAGGATGTCTATACTGTGGGTGGGTTGAGCAGGTATTTCGAAGAATATAAAGAACTCAATTCCCTCAGTAAGAATTACAATTTCAGTCTGAACAGTTTGCATCTGTCCTGGAATCGAAAAATGGCAGCTCAGTCAGGCTTCAGATTCGGGCTTGTAGGTCAACAGTTGCGGTGTTTGAACGGTCATTACAAAACCCGGAGCATTCTGTTTTATAATCAGATTCATACAGAAGTGTTGGGTAATTATATTTCTGTGGAAGTATCTTCCTGGAAAAATGGCAGTCCTTTATATAAAGTAAGCAGTTCATCATCCAATGCTCCTACTTTGGAAGAAGTATCAGGAGATGGGGTAGAACTTGATTTATCTTTAAAACGAAAAGTATTTAAGCATTTAAATCTTCAGGCATCTGCCTCAGAAAAACTAACCCTGAATAATTATATTACTTCATTTTCCGTATCAGTAGATTGGAAGGATTGATGAACAAAGGGTGCAATCTCTTGCACCCTAATTTATCACACGTCACTCATTACTCGTCACAAGTTACTTCATTAGTA
>CAYQPF010000175.1:0-9544 GCA_964419225.1 uncultured Candidatus Cloacimonadota bacterium
TTTCAAAAATGTGATCATTGATAATGATCAAGGCGGGATGTGCTTTTATCTAACTTACTTAAGACCAAAAGCAAACATGTATTTCAATTTTGAAAACTGCAGAATTAAACATTATCATCAAGTTACCGGACCAGATATGATAGGCGAAGTAATGAGCATTCATGGACCCAATTCCAATTATACTGATCAATTGACTGTAAATATTATTAATTCCGAAATTACGGATTGCCTCTTTAATGATAATGATTGGCCCTACTCTGCAACTGCCATGACTTTAATGAATAACATAAAAGCCAATATTGGAAATTGCACAATTGGAAATAACATTAAACTTGGTAATCCTGGATATGCTCTTTTAATAGTCGGGAATAATAATTTAGTAAATGTGCAAAATAGTATTATTTACGGTAATACACCAAGACAAATTCTATTTTGTCAACCAGAAAACACTTTACCAACCGTTATGAATATTTCGCACAGTATTCTTCAAGGTGGACTTGCAGGTATTTACAGCTATAATTCCTACGCATCCGCTAATTGGCTTGAAGGTAATCTGGATACTGATCCTCTATGGCTGGCTGCCAATCATGCTTATCCTTATCAGTTAGCTTGGAATTCGCCCTGTGTTGATGCCGGTACCTTAACAATGCCCGAAGGCGTTACGTTACCGGAATTTGATTTAGCTGGAAATCCCAGGATTCGCAATAATTTGGTCGATATCGGTGCTTATGAATGGGATGGAACATCTGAAAATGATAATATTCAGACCTTAGAAACAACCAATTTATCAGTTTTCCCGAATCCGTTCAATCCAAGTACCATAATCAGTTATGCGTTAGAAAATGACGGACAAGTTAGTTTGGAAGTATATAACATTAAAGGTCAGAAAGTAGTAAATCTGGTTAATAGTAAAATGGAAAAAGGTTATCATAAAGTAGAGTGGGGTGGAAAAGACAATAATAACAATTCGGTTTCATCAGGTGTTTATTTCTCCAAATTAACTTCTGGTGGAAAGACACAAGTGAAGAAGATGTTGTTGATAAAATAGTGTGCAGTGGACAGTGGGCTGTGTGCAGAGAGAGATGGGCTTTGCTTATTTATTACCCGGCATAAATGCCAGGTCTCTTGATGAACACCCCCATAATTATATCCCCGCTTTTCGCGAATTGTGGTATTTTTTGGGGCTGAACACTTGCCGTGTTTGTATGATAAATTGCTTACAAAAGAGTTGGAAATGGGCTTTAAAATCGGGAATATATAGTTGTATAAAATAACTAAAATATCTATAATTTCTTACATTGCATATTGTTGATAAAATGGAGGGCTAACGAAAAAAACTTGACAAGAATATAGATATATTTATTATACCTACATGCTGTTGTATGAATCTAAACAAACTGTCGGAGTGCTTTCTACCGACAGAAAAAAAAAGAAGGAGGTGGGATGAAGTTTGTAACTATCCTAACCATCAGCCTATTTTTTTTACTCAGCCTTGTGAATTTATTTGCAAAGGAAAGCCCCAAAGTAAAAGAAACCATCCCGGAAACTCAGTTGATTACCCAGCCAGATGATAAAGCTACCCAGGAAAACAAAGTCTTGTTTGAAGATCCTAAGAAACTCGTAGAAGATGTCTTCTATGCGGTGACCTCATATTATGGAAAAAGAATTCATAATGCGTGGACAGCAAATAGTGAGAAATTCAGTCGCAATAAGTTTACTGCAGCTCATAAGTATTTGCCTTTTAACACAATGTTGAGGGTAACTAATGAAGCTAACGGTAAGACAGTGATTGTACGGGTTAATGATCGCGGACCATTCAAAAAAGGCAGGGACTTGGATTTATCATATGGTGCAGCCAAAGAATTAGGAATTCTCAGAGATGGGATCAAAAAACTAAAAGTAGAAATAATCACGAACTAATTTTATGACAGCATATTGAGAGAAGGGGTTGTGCTAGCACAACCCCTTAATTTTTGTAACTACTCAAGTGCTTTTTCGAGAGTAGCCACAAATGGTCACAAATAAGAATCGAATGAGCACAGATAATACGAAGACAAGGTTTTGGTACCTTACAACAAATTTCTTTCAATTTTTGGCAAAATATTTGTAGAGAGTTGGGCTAAAGCCTCTTGAGGAGAGGGATTGTTGTGGTTTTATTTTATTCACCAGGCTAAAGCTCAATGTCATTAAGTTAAGGAAAAAATAAGGAAAATATGTTTTAAACCACCCCGTCAGCAAGCTGCCACCCCTCCTAAAATGGAGGGGAATTTAGGAGACGGCAAAGCTTAACTTAATGACATTGGGCTAAAGCCAGGTGCTATTGAATATGGTATTTTGATGAATTCCAACCTAAAGGTTGATTTAAATGAGTGCAAAGGTTAAAATAATTACGTTGTTGTTATAACCTTTTTTAGTTCTGGCTTGTTCAGGTTAGGTGTTAAGCAAACCAGCATAAATAACTATAATAAAAGTAATGCCATAAGCAATGTATTAAGAACTTGAAATGCATAATGGTTATCATAATCTTTCGTCCTATAGGACGTGATATGTGGAATTTTATACCTGCAGCTAAAGCTGACAGGCTAAATTCTTATGTCCTACGGACTTTTAGGAGAAAATTGACTGAGACAAAGTATTGAGTATTTTATTTAAAATCTTATAGATATTTAAGCGGACATGCTTAGACGGTCACAACCTGATTAGTAACAAAGTTTCTTTGTCAGATTCCCCCTTCATTTCAAAGTTTAAGAACCTGAGTAGTGACTAATTTTTCATAAGTACTGAAATGTGTCTTGGCGACTTCTCCCAATCGATCTATTCCATACAATTTAATAAACTCTTGGGCAATGGTGATCACAATCGGATTACACCCTTTAGGGAAGTTAATCTTGTACTGGGCACGCATCTTCTGCATACTCATGAGAAAGTGATAGCGGGCTATTATAGAAGCCGCAGCTACTGCAGGATTAGCTTCCGCTCTTTCCTGATGAATCAGATTAAGACTGCTTAATTCTTTTAGAGATTGAGAGAACTTTTCTTCATTCATAAACTTATCAACCAGCACTGCTTCAAAGGTCTTTTCTTTGGAAAAATCCACGATCAGACGGCTATGCATCCAGGCTAGCATTTCATTCAATTTCTTATTTTGATCTGTAAATTTCTGATAAAGTTCATTGTATTTAGTAGGATAGAGTACCATTGCTTTGATATTATCTGGATAATTCTTGTATAATTTGTGAGCCAGACTAATTATGTCGGGATCTTTGAAAGTCTTACTGTCTGCAACTCCGAGTTTGACTAATACCTCACTGTCTTCCTGCCTGCAGTAAAATGCCGAAACAACCAAAGGACCAAAAAAGTCACCCTTACCTGATTCATCACAGCCCAGCCAGGTTTGCCAGGATTTCTGATCATCAACCTTAATAAATTGTTTTGTCAGGTATGCGACGACTTGAGCCGGACTGGCAAAAGTCTGTGAGCCGATCATCAATTTGAAATGATTCTTTTTGTTGTAGTAAATGTTTAGATAGACCTGCTGATCAAACTGACTTAAAGACAACCGATAACACCAGGACAGAGGTCTTACTTCCAGAACAGTGATGTTATTCTGCTTTAAGAGATCCTGAGTATCCCGGACAAATTGTTCTACAACTGTCAAAATATCGCCGAATTGTTTAAAATGTTGTAGGTGCTCCCGGGGTTACAGGTCGAGGTTTTTCGATGATCTTCACACTGCTGAAAACTGATTTTACATCTAAATGCCTCAGTTTAGCATTAGGAGGAACATTTGGTGTTGTATAAATGTGTTCTCCGATAGAGACATTCTTTTTGTCGGGCAGAACACTTTCTGCAAAAACTGATTTAACATAGACTTCAGTTGGGAATGATGGATCAATAATTATGTCTGCAGAACCAAACACTACATTTATATCAATAGTATTGCCAACCTGTTTTTCATCCCAGTCAGTCAGGTCGATATGACCCCTGCCGAAGACGATATTATAGTCACTGTCGTGGGTAGTTACTTTCACATTATCCTGTTCGAACACAACATTTTGCGTTTTGGTGTAATTACATCTGTCTCCGAGAATAACTCTGGCACCTAAATAGATCAGTAAAAGGCCAAAAACTACTCTGAACACAGGAATATCTATGTGAAAAATGACCTTGATGATAATGGATAAACCAAAGAGAACTAAGACAAGTCCCCAAAAAATACCGCCTGTTAAGAATCCCATTTTCAAGATTTCCTCCCATTATGATTAATACAATCAATAATATTTTTTTTTCAAGTATTTGGCAAGTTATTTATTATTTAGCCGGAGAAACCTTCAGATTACTGATAAAATAATTCGCCAGGTAGAGATAATACTCGGAAATATTTTGGAAATTATGATCATTTGCCAAGACATCAATTTCGACAGTTTTTAAGTTAAACTTTTTCCCGACTTCTTCAGCCAGGCTTTTGTCCGCGGATATATAAAAGAGGGTGGTGATTTTACTGTCTTTGATAAAACTTCCCATACCGGCATCCATGGAATTAAGAGTTTCAGTGGAGGTGATAGGGAAAGTGATGTTTTTTAAGTTCAGAGAGCGGGTTAGATATGTCAGGTTATGGTTAATTGTCAGGAAAGAAATCTGGGATACTGAAGTTGTTGAGTCCTTGATAGTTTGGGTAAGTTTGCCGAACTTCTGGACAAAAACCTTGATCTTATCATCATACCGCATACTGTTTTTGGGATCTGATAAGGACAATTCTCTATAATAACCTCTGGCAACATCACTCATCATGTCCATATCCAACCAGTAGTAGGGGTTAAAATTGTTTCCCTCATTGATCAATGCCACCTGATTAACATATTTTTGACAGGGGAAGTACAGAGTAGAGCGGGTTGAGTCCGGGATAAAACTCTTTTCCAGACCTAATCCATTTAAGAATACTAACTGACATTTATTCAGTTTCTTTAGCTGTTTTTTGGTTATTTCAGGATTTTTATCCCAATTCTCTTTACTGAGTATTTGAGCATCTTCTACAAATTCACCCCCGATATCCTGCATTAAAAGGGCGAGGGGTTTAGTAGAGAAATCTACTTTCAGAGTATTAGTTTTTTTCTGACATGAGATAGCAAAGCTAATCAAAACGACAATAAGCGTTAAACGCAAAATATTCATTCTATTCTCCAATAATTTTTACTAAGATTCTTTTTTTTCTTTTTCCATCGAATTCACCGTAAAAGATTTGTTCCCAAGTGCCAAGATCGAGTTTTTTATCAGTAATGGCAACAACAACTTCTCTGCCCATGATAGTACGCTTCAGGTGGGCATCAGCATTATCTTCATAACCGTTATGAGCATATTGGCCATAAGGTTTTTCGGGAGCAAGTTTTTCCAGCCAGATCTCGAAATCGTGATGCAGACCGGATTCATTGTCATTTATGAAGATACTTGAAGTAATGTGCATGGAATTACAGAGGAGCAGTCCTTCTTTTATACCGCTTTCATGCACACAGTTCTGCAGCATGGTGGTCAGATTATAAAAGCCTCTTCTGGTTTTAATATCCATTGTAATTTCTTTTCTATAAGATTTCATAAGACCTCCCTTACATTAACCCGAACTGTCTAGTAGAATCAATTTCAGTGGGCAGTGTGCAGTGGGCAGAAGGAAAACAACTCATCCTCTGATCCTTCCCTTACAAAGGGAAGGAGGCACTGAATCCAATCTCACTCACCATATATTTATTATATAACCTCGTTCGATTGCAAACCTTCAATCTTCACGATCTTCGACCCAGCTTGCAAACCTCTACTGCACAATCCGAGTTTAACCTGTTGAATAATTTCAGAAATTACTTTTGTCAAGCAGGAAAATAAAATAGAAAAAAGTATTGCCAAAATTTGCCGGATTTCCTAGAGTATCATCAGAAGAGGTGGTATGGAAAAAATTCAGGAGCAAAAGCAAATGTTGCTAAAGGCAACAGATTCTCAGGAGAAGGAAACAGCCTATTGGAATTTGATAGAAACTCTTTGGCAGGGCTCCTTGTATGAGGAATGTTCTGTTTACTGTGATCTGGCACTTTCGGATAGTCAAATAGTAAAGAGTTCAGTTTTTTCTTCAAATGTTCTTAGAATTATGGGAAATCTAAAGTATATGGAAGGCGATTATACTAAAGCTTTAGAATTGTATCTCACTTCATTATCTTATGCTGAAGAGGCGAATGATTCTATCCTTACTGCAAACGTTTTGAATAATATTGGTTCAATATACAATGTATTAGATGAACTTGACGAAGCCCTGAGTTGTTTTACGCGTTCAGCTAAATTACGAGAACAGGCTGATGATTCAGCAAATTTAATGCATACATATAGTAATATCGGTAATGTCTTTGCAAAAAAAGCTATGAAAAATGAGAACAAAAAACAAAATTATCAGGAAATAGCACTAGAAAATTATTTTAAAGGCTTAGAATTAGCCAAGATATCTCCAAATTACAGGATTAAGGCTTCATCATTCCTTAATAACATAGGAAGTCTTTATTTGGAGATGAATAACCCTGATGAAGCTATTCAGTACTTCCAGCAGTCAGAACACTTTGCTGAAGAAGCACAGAATAATAAAAGTTTATTTCATGCCCTATCCGGGATTTCTGAATACTATCAATTTAAAAAAGATTATGACTCTGCATTAAAATATGCTATGCGAGCTATGGATTGTGCAAAGGCAATCAATGCAAAGGATAAATTGAAGGATTTGGCTTTGGACATAGCGAATATCTATGCCAATTTGAACGATTTCCAGAATGCCTATAGTTATCAAATAGTCTATACAGAGCTTTTGAAGAATATTTTTAACGACGAAATGAAGAACCGGATCACTGATTTGCAAACAAAATATGAAGTGGAGACTAAAGCCAAGGAAGCAGAGATATATCGATTGAAAAACATAGAATTAGTGAAAGCTAATACAGAAATTGAACAGCAGCGAGCAGAGTTGGAAAAACTGAATTCTGCCAAGAATGAATTTATGGGAATGGTTGTGCACGATTTAAGAAATCCGATTAGTTGTGTTTTAGGACTTTGTGATTTGTATGAGTTGAAAATAGATGATTCCATGTTTGAACCTGAAAATATGATGCGAAATCTGCATATCATAAAAGTAGCAGGGGAAAGAATGAATTCGATGGTCAGTCAACTTTTGGATATTGCAGCTATCGAGACAGGAAAAATAGAGTTGAATATAACTAAACAGAAGTTTGAAAGTATGATTCTGGAAAGGCAATTCTACTATATGAAGTTAGCAGAAAGAAAGGAGATAAGTCTTAAAATTGATTATAACAATTTGAATTATGAGCTTGTTTTTGATAAAGACCGAATTCTGGATGTGCTTGATAATTTGATCAGTAATGCCATTAAGTTTACGCATCCGGGTGGAAGTGTGTTTTTAAATTTTGATATTGAACAAAATAAATTCATTACCAAAGTGTCCGATACCGGGCAAGGTTTTACTCGTGAAGAGCTGGATAAGCTTTTTGTCTCTTTTCAGAAATATTCTGCCAGACCTACATCGGGAGAATCGAGTACCGGTTTTGGCTTATTGATAGTGAAGAAAATCATTGATCTGCATAATGGGGAAATATTCGTCCAAAGTCAGAAGAATGTAGGTACAACATTCAGTTTTTCGCTTGCTCTTGCTGATTAAAAAACCTGTCCATAATAAAAAAAAACAATCTCCTTGACACACAATATTTTATTAGTATAATTTTGCCTTTAGTTTTAACTAATCAGGAGGTTATATGAAAACGTTATTTATACTCATCATTTTAGCATCAATCATTAATCTTACTGCAATTGATAAAATGCTCATAGATTGTGTACACGGAGCAGATTATCTGGCATCTGTAGGGATGGATCCAGTTACGTTGAATTTTGCGGAGGTGTTCCCGGATTATGAATTGCACTATTTAAAGGGTGAAAATTTCCCGATATCTCATTATCTGATGGATGAGACTTTAAGCGGTACTTCAAATATGACATTCACTTTTAATCTGGATATTCCTGCTGATACTTTGTCTTCGCTCTATTTAATTTATACTTCATTGAACGGATTACCTGTATTCCAGCAAAACAGCTCAATATTTGATCCTTCGGGGAATTTAGTCACGCAGGGATTTTTAGGAATAGCTCATGTGGATTCAGTTTATTCCGGGCAGTGGCAGATTAGTTTAACGCTGGAAGAGGGCAGTCAATATCATGTAGTGGTTGGATATGGGCCATATCTTTTTAAGAGTAGTTTATCTCCTGCGAGTCCTATTGATTTGAGTACATATGACCTTGTTTTGCGGCTGAAAACAAATTCTTATTTTGCTTACACAGGGATATGTCCTGACTTTTCTACTATTGATAAAATAGTTTTGACAGAGGGTTTTGATAATAACCTGAGATTCCTGAATTTGCTGGAATATAAGAACAGTATGATCGACAAACCTTTCATTCATTTTTATACTAATACTTCATCTCAGATAAATCTATCCCTCGAATTTCCGGGAGTTCCAACTTTAACCAATCCCATACCTGAGCAAAAAGCAGGAAAATTGCTTTGGAACAACCATAATGTACGAGCCGGGAGTAATAATGAGATCATCTATGAAGGTTCATCTAACTACAAATTTAACTTCATATATTTTAGGGATAACGAGAATTCACTGGAATTGAAAAATAAAATTCCTTATCAGCTTAACAATATTCATCTACTCAGATATAGGAATGGCTTATATCAGGAGGGGTTTGTAAGTGAATTGCAGTCCGGTGCAAAAGTTGTATTTGCTGACTGGAAGAATACGAGTGTTTCTAATGTAATCACCAGTTGGAAAGCATCTTTAAGAGAAGAAGCCAAGGTGGCCGGTTTGATGGAAGCTGAAGCTAATCAGTTGTTCGATAATTATCCCTGGATTGAGGGATTGTTGCATAGGGCTTATGATTTCCCGGGAGATGTTTTTGCAATTTATTCAATTCCACAGGAAGTATATAACAGGATCATCCCCTGGCAATGTGATCCTGCTCCGGAGTCTTATACCAGAGCAATGTGGGTAATGCTTTCCAATATAGAAGACAGAGAGGAAGAGCCTGCTTTTCCGTTCTCTGAGAATGCCTTTGAGTTCAATGCAAACAGTGATCTGGTCATTCATGAATATGGTGTTACAGATGAATATTATAGACAGAGAGATTTAGATAATGAATTTTTTGGAATAACTGAAGCATCCTGGCAGATGCTGGGGTTGGGAGGTTATCAGACATATGATAATGAGATTGCGGACTATGTCTTTGATCAGGTTAGTGCTTTTGATGACGGGCAGCAATTCTATCTGTTGCAAACCGAAGATCTACCGCAAAACGGTTTGTATTATTATCCTGCAGGAGGTCCGGAATCTGCGGGTGGGGTTGCTAAGAATATCGGAACCAATGGTGGGTTGATCTTTCTGGGAACAGGAAGTGTTTTGAATGATGCAGCCAACAATTATCAATTTATCCGTAATTGTGCGGATGCTTT
>CAYQPF010000176.1:0-9540 GCA_964419225.1 uncultured Candidatus Cloacimonadota bacterium
TCACCGGTCCCAAAATGTTGTCGTTGGTACTTGTAGTCTGCTGAAAATTAGTTTCCATAAACTGGGCACTCAAGAGTGATCCCAGCAACAAGAAACCGATAAGAAAATACATTTTATTCATAGCTTCCTCCTATTCTTTTCTTTTTATATAAATAATATCTTATTATTATAAATGTCAATATAATTCATCTCCAACTTCCCTTTTGATTAACTGACTGCTTATAACTCTCATTTGGCTTCTGCTTCCTCAGCCCGAGACTATTTATCACCTCAATTACTTCTTTTATCCCTTTCACTATCACTTTCATTTTCACAACACCTCCTCATGTCTTAGTGTTACGGTAAACCATAACACTAATGCTATTTTAGTCAAGAACTATTTTAAACTATTTTCAAGTATAGCATTAAAGCATTGTTATTTAATTATTTACATTTCTCACTCTTGGTGTTTCTCTGTATTGCTAAACCAGCACAGTTGTGCATTTATCCTCAATTCCTACTCTCTCGATCACTTATAATTTAAAACTATCTTCCCTCATGACTCGTCTGATCAGTCCGAATTGTCCGACTTCCTTTCTTTGCCCAACTTTCAACTTTCAACTTTCAACAACTATCAACTCTCAACTTCTCTTGTCCATCAAGTCCATATTGTCCATCCCACAACCCTTTACACCTAACACCTTCCCTCCCCCCTTACTCGTTGACATTTTCTCCCCCTTTTTTATCCTGACTTAGAGAAGATTAAATGTCTGCCGGCTTAGTCTAATGGGCTAAGCGGGAGGAAAGTCCGAACACCACAGGGCAGGATACTTCCTAACGGGAAGGTTCAGTGATGGATAGCAGCCCCACAGAAAGAAACCGCCTCAGCTTTAGTTGAGGTAAGGGTGCAATGGTAGTGTAAGAGACTACCGGATATTCCGGTGACGGAGTATGCCAGGGAAGCCTTATCCGGTGCAATGCCAAATAGGGGGGTATTCCGTTTCGGCGGAAGGGACCGGCCCGGTCCTTTTATCCCCGGGTAGGCAGCTAAAGCCGTATAGTGATATCCGGCGTAGAGGAATAGACATTACTCTGTCTTCGGACAGAGCACAAAATTCGGCTTATTATCTTCTCTAAGGACGGCTCTGGCCGTCCTTATTCTATCCAATGGTTTTCTTTCCATCCTTCTTTTCTATTCTCAAATTTTTCTTCTGAGTCATTAGGATAAGTTGTCATAGCTCTTCCCAAAAACAGTAAATATCCCAATCCCGCACCTAAAGGCATTCCAAGAAGATTTGAACCAAGAAGATAACTATTTCTATTTGTTTTTTTTGAGCTGGCTTCATAGCCATATCTGTACGTTGCTGCATGAACTGCTGTGGGTATATAGTCAGGCTTAGACCCTGAAATTGGATAAACAAACGAAATAAGAAAATTTAATGGTATCCCTAACATCATGGTTGAAGATACTGTATTAAGATCTTTTGCTGATGTTGCAAAAACACAGACTGTGGTTGTTACAAGAAAACCGGTTACAAACCCCTTAATAAAATAATTAGATTTCCCAATACTATATTCTCCGTCTCGATAGCCTTTTTCGTAGTCAGTTAATGTGTCTGGCACATCTGACACCGTTGAGTTTGGATCAAAAGTACTTTTAAAACCCAAACAACCTCGAGTACTATGAACTGCTGACATAAAACCAAAAAAAAACTTAAACAGATAGTTGGTTGAACCATTGTAATGATCTCCTGAATTAGCTTGTTTATAAGATAATGTATCTTTTAGAGCATCCGTAACAACTACTGATGTAAAGTGTCTGTCTGTTTTAAATACTGTAGTATAAGTATCCCTTTTATTACTTCTATTTGAATGACTAAGTTGATATTCTTCTTTACTATACTCTTTTTGACTTCTAAAAAATCCTGTGAATTGGTTTAACAGATAGTTCATCACACCTGAGTTACTATCCTCATTTTTACTCTGATTTAAATGCAAACTATCTAAATTTGAACTCATCTCTTTAAGACTGTCTGCTTTCATCAAAGAATCTGAAACACTAAATCCTTCCTGGGCATTTAAAACTAAAACAAACATAAAACAAAATAAAACAAATATATACTTCAAACCACCTCCACAAATCCAATCGATATCCCTATCCTGTCTATCCTGTATATCCCTGTTGAATAATTCTCTAAATTGTTTTCTGAAACCAAACAATATCAAACTTCTCCCCGAATTTCTCTCCCACATCCTTCAATGTCCCACACAATTCAAACCCGTTCTTCTTATGAAATGCTATACTATGAGGATTCTGAGAACTGACATTCGCGACCATCTGTGTCATGCCCATTTCTTTAGCCCTCTCAATTAAATAATCCAAAAACTTCTTTCCCAGCCCGACTCCGGTATAATCCTGTCTCAAAAAATAACCCGCATCCACCGTCTTCGCAAAACATGGTCCCGCAAAATAATTCTTCAACAAACCAAACCCAACCACTTCCTTGTTCACATTCTCCATCACATATATACTGTCATTCTTTGACACTGCTTTAAAATGTGGAAACTGCTCCTCTGACATCGCAACAGGCATATAATTAGCAAGAGTATTCAACGAATAATAATTGAAGATACTAATGATCTCAGGGATGTCTTTATCTTCATACTTACGGCATACAATATTTTCCATATTATCCTCCAAAAAAGCTTATCTATCTAATCATTTTGGAATTATCCACCTACAATTGTCAATAAAAAAAGAGGGAATTAACCTCATTCCCTCTCAAATATTTTCTCCGCATCATCTGCCTTTTCACGTCACTCGTCACACGTCACTCGTCACTCATTACTCGTTACTCGTCACTCTTAACGATCTCCCTCACAAAATTCGGCAACGCAAACGAAGCCCTATGAACCTCAGCATTGTAATACTTCAACTCGAAATTATCCCTCTGATATCTTTCTTCCTGGAAATCCCTCAGTGGATGATACTTCTTCCCGGCATAGGTGAATGACCATAATCCGCACTGATATACAGGAATACTTGCCAAATACAAGTGCGTCTCGGCAAATGAAGGCTTCAAACAGGTATTGATTTCTTTGATCACTTTGGCCAACTGTGGAATAAATGGTGTCTCTGACTGCACCGTCAATATCCCGTCATCCTTCAGTATTCTATGACAGTTTTGATAAAACTCATAGTTGAATAAACCTTCTGCAGGCCCAACAGGATCTGTAGAATCAACCAAAATCACATCATATCTTTCCGTGGTCTCTCTTACATATTTGATCCCGTCTTCGATCATTACTTTCGCTTTGGGAGAATTAAAGCCCTCTGCAATTATGGGGAAGAACTCCCTCGATGCCCGCACCACTACTTCATCTATCTCCACCAGATCTGCTCTTTCAACACTGGGATGCTTAACAACTTCTCTCAATGTCCCCCCATCTCCACCACCAATGATCAATACTTTCTTAGGATTCGGATGGGAATATAAAGGAACATGGGCTATCATCTCGTGATAAACAAATTCCTCCCGGTCTGTTAACATGATCACTCCGTCCAAAAGCATAACTCTTCCACACTCTGGTGTGTCCAGAATTACCAGCTCTTGGAAAGGACTCTTCTCCTTATAAAGTGTCTCATTTACTTTCAGACTCAGTCCGCTGTTTTCTGTGTGCTTATCAGTAAACCACATTTCCACTTTTCACCTCTATTTCCTGCTCATTCATTACCGGCTTATGTGAAATCGCACTCTCTGAATCAAACAATCCTCTCTTCAATTCCATATTCGATGCATATTCTGACTGGAATTTCTCTTTCAGATATTTAAAAACCACCCATGGATTAATAGTCTCTCCACAGGTAAAAATATCAACAGCCGCATAACGGTGCTCTGGCCATGTATGTATAGCAACATGGGATTCAGCGATAACTACGACCCCACTCACTCCAAACGGACTAAACTCATGAAATGTACTGGTTACAACTGTTGCCTGTGCTAATACAGCTGCATCCACCATATACTTCTCTATCTTCTTACAATCCTTTAAAACTTCTGAATTACAGTTGTAGAACTCTACTAATATTTGACGACCTAAAGCCTGCATGATTTCCTCCTTAATTTCTTTCATTTTGCTTTGAATTAAATTCATATTTCCCAAAATTAAGAACATTATCCCTGCATAATAATTTGGTGTTAAACCAGATTTTGCTTAGAATAAACCCCTTAAAGGTTTTTGGGAAGTTAGTAAAACTGATGAATTAAGCGAGGGAACTCAATGTTGAGGTAAAAGCTGATACCTTTACCAAATATTCTCCTTTTTTTTCCCGGGGGGAAAAGCGGCGAACATGGAGATAAACAGACACACAGACATCAAAGAAACGCTTATAGTCTTCTCTTGATTCTAATAGCATATATACCTCCTACATTTTTTCAAGACAAACTATGCAGGAGGTTAATCTGTCAATCAAATTTATCCTTCTCAGATTAAGCTACTTATACTCTAAATAATAATTTACACCACTAATTGTCAATTTCTCTTCTTTTCCTTCCCCCAATTCTCAATTGTCATTTTCCCTTCTCCTGTCCATACCGTCCATAAAGTCCCTATAGTCCCTATTGTCCATTTCACTATCAACTACCAACTATTCTCTTTTCCTTTTCCCCCACTAACAACTAACAACTAATCCCTATTCATAGCGCAATGCATCTATCAAATTCAAATTAGCCGCTTTCTTAGCTGGATACCATCCAAAAAAGATCCCTATCAAACACGAGAACCCTACTGACAGCAGCACTGACCACAAAGATATACTGATGCTCCATTTCATTGCCCCGCCAATCAAATACGCTGCCGACATCCCCAAGGCAATACCAACTATCCCCCCTAAAAAACTGATGACCATTGCTTCAATTAAGAACTGTAACAAAACATCTCTTTTATTGGCACCAACAGCCATTCTGATTCCGATTTCCCGGATTCTTTCTGTAACAGATACCAGCATTATATTCATGATCCCGATACCTCCAACCAGAAGCGAGATCCCGGCAATACTGGCCAGTAATAAGGTAAGTGTATTGGAAATAGTTTCCGATGTCTCCGCAACATCTGTCTGGGTCCTCACAAAAAAATCATCCTCTGTTGTCATCGGATGCCTGAGTCGGAGCAGATCCTTAATGTCCTGCTGAATCTTCGGCATTTGCTCCTTCGATTCTGCTGAAACATTGATCATTAATGGAGGCCTGTGGTCTCCCATAAACCTTGTTAACACGGTTGTATAAGGTGCAATAACAGTATCATCCTGATCAAAACCCATCACACTTTCGCCTTTAGGTTTAAGCACTCCCAACACCTTCATAGGAATATTCCTAATCCGGATTGTCTTTCCTATTGGGCTTTCATTGGGAAAAAGATTAGTCACTACTGTCTGACCCAATACACATACCTTAGCTCCAGATCTCACCTCAGAAACATTAAAAATATTCCCTTCAGAAATCTGAAAATCCCTTATTGAAAAGAAATCTGTGTCAACACCCTGAACACTGGCCCGCCAGTTCGACGAACCATACTTGATCTGCCCGCCTGAACGCACTACAGGAGAAATATATAAGATCCCGTTTACATTATCTCTAATTGCTTCTACATCCTCCAACTTGATCAAATCCCCAAAACCCTGCTCCTGCCTTACTGATGTCCTGCTGCTGCTGAAATTGGAGGAAATAGTGATCAAATTGGTCCCCATGCTCTTAACCTGATCCTCTACTATCTTCTGTGCTCCCTGACCTATCGCCAACATCGCTATCACTGCCGCAACGCCTATAATGATTCCCAACATTGTCAGCGAAGTTCTTGTTTTATTTCTCTTCAGAGAATTAAGTGCTATCCGGAATATTGCTATAAAATTCATATTAATCCTCTTCCACCGGCAAATTCGCCAGATCATGCAAAGCATTCTTAGGTCTGTGATTTACTACATCCGAGCGTAATTTTCCATCCCGGAATGTCAATATCCTCTCAGCATAATGTGATATATCGTTTTCATGAGTAACTAAAAGTATTGTAATCCCCTTTTTATGGAGCTCCTGAAAAACACTCATTACTTCCACACTCGTCCGCGTATCCAAATTTCCCGTCGGCTCATCCGCCAATAGTATCACCGGACTGTTCACTATCGCCCTGGCAATTGCAACTCTCTGCTGTTGCCCACCCGATAACTGATTGGGAAAATGATGTGCCCGGTCACTGATTTTCACTGTCTCCAAAGCTGCTTCTGCTCTCAACTTACGATCATGATGTGAGAGCTTGGTCCTATATAATAGAGGAAGCTCCACATTTTCCAAGGCCGTTGTTCTGGGTAATAAGTTAAATGACTGGAATACAAACCCGATTTTCTGATTCCTGATCTTGGCCAGATCATCCTGAGGTATAGTGTGTACAGCAATATTATCCAGTTGATACTCTCCTGAATCCGGTGTGTCCAGACAGCCTATCAGATTCATGAGAGTGGTCTTTCCAGAACCGCTCGCTCCCATGATCGCCACAAACTCTCCCCGGTTAATCGTTAAATCCACACCTCTTAAAGCATGCACTCGCACATCACCCATCTTATATGTCTTATGTAATTGCTTGATCTGAATTATTGGATCAGCCATATTTACATCCTTCTTCCCATGCCGCCAAATGGTGTCGCCTGCTGGTTGTTACTGTTTTTCTTCATATCTTTGGAATCAACACCTGTAATGATCTTCTGACCTGGCTTTAATCCCGATACTATTTCTAAATATGTACCATCTGTAATACCGGTTTCCACCCTGACCATCGTCGGTTTACCGTTCTCTATTACCCACACACGACCAAATTTCTTCCTGCTGAAATCATTGCCCGAAGTTGACGCATTCAGCATTTGATCCCACGAACCCTGGCCTGAAGACTCCACTTTATCACCTTTTCTATTCTTCATCCCCATACCGGCTTGCTTATTCTGACCCATTTGGGAAAAATACTCTCTTCTCTCTTCTCTGCTCATATTCCGCATCTTCTCTTTGATACTGTCTGGAAGTGCTTGGAATTTCTCTCGCATATTGCCGAAACCTTCACCTCTCTGAGATTCATTATTGCCATGTACTACTTTATCTGATTTACCCTGAACTTTTTCTCCAACTGCTGCCTTAGTCATACTTTTTGAGCTGTCTTTTCCACCTGCTTCCATACCATGTCCACCAAAGCCCATCTTCTCACGCATCTTCTTTCTCTCTGCCATATACGCTTCCCAATCCAGTCCCATCGCTTCCCATACTTCTTTGCTGGGCTTGAAATTCATGGCCATCTGAGGTGCCCTTAAAATATTCTCCTTCTGGGCAACTACTATACTAACATTGGCCGTCATGCCAGGCATCAGTCTGTGATCGTAATTATTCACAGAAATAATTACCGAATAACTTACCACATTCTGCTCAACAGTCGAACTAAGCCTGATCTGCCTTACTTTGCCTCTGAAATTATCATCTGCAAACGCATCCACAGTAAATCTCACCGGCATCCCCACTTTCACCCTGCCAATATCTGCTTCATCCACACTCGCCTCGATCTGCATCTGCTCCAAATTATTGGCGATCACAAAAAGAGTCGGTGAATTTAAACTTGCAGCCACAGTCTGGCCTTCATCCACATTCCTGGATATTATCACTCCATCAATCGGAGATGTGATTGACGCATTATTCAAATTTGTCTGAGCTCTTTTTAGATTAAGTTTGGAATTCTCCAAATTCTGATAGGCCTGATCATACTTGATCTGAGCCTTTTGATAATCATATAAAGTACCCATCTTCTTATCCATTAATTCCTTTGCCAAATCCAAATCTATTTTTGTGTCCTTAAGTGTTGATCGTGCTTTACTAACTTCTGACTCCACCATCGCAAAATTCGTTTCCAGTATCTCAGTATCAAGTGTTGCCAGTAATTCTCCTTTCCTGACTATGGAATTATAGTCCTTTGTAATTTTAGAAATCTTTCCTGAAACTTCTGTTCCTACATTCACTACTGTAACAGGATTAATGGTTCCACTTGCTGTAACCTCTTCAGTGATATCACCTAAAGCTACTTCATCAAAACGCCACTCAGGCTTACTCTTACCTTTACTTAATACTAACCAAGCCACTAAAACGATAATTACTACACACAACGGGATAAGCCATTTTAAATGCTTTTTCATGTTACCTTCCTAAATTTACCATTTATTTAATATCGGTTTTGAGAGTAATTGATTGATCGCTTCTCTCTTTAATAAAATATTGTTTTGATTAGACTCCAATAAAATCTTTGTATTCAAATATTCCGAACGGGATTTATCGATCTCAATTTGCTTGATCATCCCCAGTTTATACTGTTCCATAGCTATATTTAAATTTTCCAAAGCACTGCTTAGTTTTTCCTGATAAAGTGAATTCAACTTATTCAAATACTCCAAGTCTTTTACTGCCTGTTGATATTGATTTGTAATTACTGTCTTCTTATCTTCCAGAGCCAATTCCTTATTCTTCTGTGTTAACTTGATCCTGTGCACATTTTCACTGTTGCGGAAATAATTCCACAAAGAATAAGATGCATTCAAAGAAACTGTATGAGTGGTACTATATTTTTCAAAATTCAGATCACTACCGACTTTTGCCCTATTGTAATTGTACTGCAGTGATAAGGATGGCAGAAACTCTGCCCTGTTCTGAGTCACAGAGATCTTACTTCTGGCTACATCACGCTCCAGAATTTTAATATCCAGAACACTCTCAAAGTCAGGCTGCGGAATTTGCCAGCCTGTCTGAAATTCCAAATCTGTTAAAGGATATCCTTCATCTTTAAGATTCAAAAAGGTAAACAATTCTTCTCTTTGTTGATCATACAAATTCTTCAACTTTTCTATCTCGATCTTGGAATTAATCTCTGCTATTTCACTCTGCTTCGCCTCATATTGTGTAATCTTATATTTTGCCAATAAAAATTGACTTTCCTCTGTTATCTTCTGTTGGATCTTATAATCCTCTTCCTGTGATACAATCTGCTTCTTAGTGTTCAAAAGCGTCAGATAGAGGTTAAATGCCTTATACACAAACTGACGCACCTGAGTATCATAACTGTATTTCGCAGTCTGATAATCAAAACTGGCATATTTATACTGATAATATAAGGGATCATTCCAACTTATATTCTTCGCAACACTCAAACCTATACTATTCGTCGGATTTCCTGCTGGTGACGGTGTGTTCAGCAAATCATTACTCCATCGTAAATTTGCATCCACTTCCGGTGCCAGATTCCATTTGGATGTCCTTAACTGAGATTGAGTCGTTTCATAACTGTTCTTACTTATCTTGATCGTAACACTGTTCTTCATTCCATCTTCAATTAATTGTTCCATTGTATATGTCTGAGAAAAACCAAGCGAAACTAAACATATGATCGCTGCAAATAAAAGTACTTTCTTCATATTACCACCTGTTACTTTTTCTGTTTCCTTCAGAAACAAAAACATATTTATCTCTACTATGATTTAAGACAATTGTT
>CAYQPF010000177.1:0-9377 GCA_964419225.1 uncultured Candidatus Cloacimonadota bacterium
TGACAGATAATGCTTATAGAACGGTCTGTAAGCTGAATCAGGCTGATGTGCTGGTCAGTGAAATGGTCAGTGCAGATGGCTTGGTATATGCCAAAGATAAGAGTTGGGAATACACAGAATTTCAGGAGATCCAAAGACCTTTCGGGATTCAGTTGTTTACATCCAAACCGGATTTATTAGAGAAAGCAGTCGAGATAGTACTGGAAAGAAAGCCGGATTTCATTGATATAAATATGGGTTGTCCTGTAAAAAAAGTGGTAAAAAAAGGTGCGGGTTCTGCCCTGATGCTGGAAACTGAGTTAGCTGTGGAACTGGTGAAAAGAGCAAAAAGAGCATTAACAGGCACAGACATTCTTCTTAGTGCCAAAATCAGAAGTGGTTGGGATCAGAAAAATCTTAATTATTTGGATTTTGGATTGCGTCTGGAAGATGCGGGAATCGATTTATTATGTTTTCACCCTCGAACCAGAAGCATGATGTTTTCCGGTAAAAGTTCCTGGGAGCATATTGCCCATATGAAAGAAAAAATCAGCATACCTTTAATTGGCAACGGGGATATAGTTTCAGTGGAAACTGCAGCCAAAATGTGGGAAACAACCGGTTGTGACTCCATTATGATCGGCAGAGGTGCCATCGGTAAACCTTGGCTTTTCCGGGAAATAAAAGACTTTTACTTGACAAACAAACATACCTGCTTAACCTATGCAGAAAAATATGATATGATTGAAAAACACTTTCAGCTTGCTTTATCATTGGTTCCCCGGGAAAGAGTGGTTAATGAAATGAAAAATCATTTTCTGCAATATACCAAAAGCTTCAAAGCCGGGAATCAAAGTAGAAACAAGATTGTGCGGAGTTCAGATGCACAGGAGATCATGGCTGAAATTAAACATTTGTATCTGAATGAAGAGATTTAAATTATGAGTGAAAATTATAAGAATTATATTTGGCAGGCCAAACATTACCGTAAGGTAAATTGGCTCAAGGCTTGTGAAATATTAGAAAAAGGTATCGAAGAATTTCCTACAGAAAAGGAATTACATTTTGAACTGGCGGAGATCTATATCAGTAAGCAGCAGTTCAAAAAAGCTCTGGGATATTTGCAGACAGCTCATAAAATTGATAAAGAAGATACTTCTGTTCTCTTCAAAATGGCGAACTGCTTTCTTTCTGTCGATGAGCCCGAAATCGCCCTCAGTTATTATAATAAGATCAAGGGTGACTTTGCTGAAGCCATGTATAATAAAGCAATAGCTCTGGCACGTTTGAACAGAGCACTCGAAAGTATCGAGGAGTTAAAAAGACTTATCGCACTTAACCCGGATACAGATCTGCCCTATCATTTTATTGTTGAACAATACATTGCTCTGCACGATTATAAAACAGCTCTGGAATATCTCGAAAAAACAGAAAAGATCTTCTCACCCAGTGGAAAATTATCCTTCTGGAAAGCGATCTGCTACAGTTCCCTCAGTCAATGGCTCAAAGCTTATCTGGAATTTCAGAATGCTGAGAAGTTCAATATTCAGTCTGCCAATTTCTATCATGCTTATGGTATTTGCTGTGAAAATATCGGCAAAACTGACATTGCCATAGATTACTTAAACACGAGTATTAATATTGATAAAACCATTATCACTACATATCTTGATTTAGTTAAAATTCTGATCAATCATGAAATGATAGATGAAGCTCATAAAGTAGCCCTGATGGCTAAAGCACACAATCCGGATTCCCAAACGATCTCGATGATCTACAGTAAAATCTTGCAGCTTCTCAAAAAAAACAATCTCAATGGCAATAAAAATGGGGATAAACAATAGTAGGATCCATCCCTCCTACTCTGCGATGTACTTAAGGATTAATTCCAGTTGTGCGGCTGTCGTCAAGGGTTTAAGATCTTTTGTATTTTTGGTCAGACTGTCATTTTCCCATTCCTGATATTTCTGCTGAACTGTCTTCTTGAATGCTGTAATATCCCGATACCCGATCATAGTTCCACCTTCGAATCTGTTGATCAACTTGGCAGCGTCTCCATCTTGGGGACCGACACCTAAGATAAATGTACCTGAACCGAGATAATCAAAGAGTTTCATGGTCAGCATACCCTTATTTCCTGCATAGTAGTTGATCAACAAAATGAGAATCTCTGAATCAATAAGTTGTTGAGCTGCTTCTTTAAATGGCAGATATGGTAAGACTTCAAATTTCAAATGTTGGTACCTGCTGTATTTTTCGGGTAATTCTGTAAATGTCCCGACAAAAGTAAAGACTAAGTGCTCTAAGCCGTCTTCATATACCAATCTGTCTAAAACATCCAAAACGAAATCAATATCCTGGCCTTGAGTAAGCTTACCCACATACTTGATGCGGAAGGATTCTGTCTTATGATAGATCATATCCTGATATACGTCGGGATTAAACCCGTTATTAATGACAATTTTATTACCTTTGGGTAATTCTTCGGCTATGTAATCGGAGATAACGGTGACAAAGTCTGCAGTCTGTAATACTTTTTTCTCCAGATGGGAATTAATATATTTTGTCAGGAAATTGATCTTCTGGTTTTCTAAATAGAAGATCTTGGTCCAGGGATCACGAAAGTCGGCTATCCATTGAACCCCGAAATGGTTTTTTACTTTGAGACCGAGTAAATGTGTAGAGTGCGGAGGGCCGGTAGTAATAATGGCATCATAGATATTGGTCTCGAGTTCTTTTTTGATCGCTCTGTAGGCAAAGAAGTTCCACACTACTCTTAAATCCGGGATGATCAGATTCAGTCTGACCCAGATTCCCAGTTTCTTCAGGAAAGAATCATTTTTGGAAACTTCCAGAGTTCCATGAGGCATGGTTCCTTTCTTTCTTAACAGAGAAACTAGAGAAGAGATCTTGGGGACAAAGGTGCGGATGATCTTAATCTCAGGTGGAATCTCTTTTTCGAGGGAATAATCATAAACAGGATAATCGCCCGATTTGGTGGTGACAACTGTTACTTCCCAACCGTATTTAGGAAGAATTGCCGCAAATTTCACCCAGCGTAAGACACTTGAACCACCGCAAGGAGGCCAGTAGTAAGTTATTAACATCAGCTTTTTCATAAATTTTTACGCAACTCTCTCAGGTAGTGGGAAGCGTATTCCTGATACGGTTCTTTGTGGGCTGTGGATTGGTCAGACATAAACATAAAGCAGTTGAAATAAAACTCATTGAGTTTTTTAGATCTTTCAGCGGCCGGAATATCTTTAATCTCGGGGAAATACAATTCATGATCATAGTTATCGATGATGTATTTCATTCCGTCAGCAATAATTCTATTTCTTTGGGCAAAACTTTTATTCAGTTGTTGAGGATGTTGTCTGTTGTAATAACAACGCAGTTCGGGAATAAGACAGAAATTTATTTTCAGGACATTTTTAATAATGTAGATAGTATCGGCCATATTGAACAAGGAAGAATCATAATAGCCCAGGTGTTCAAAGACCTGTTTCCGGATGAAAGCACCGCCGTGAGGAATACCGCCGATTCCGTGGGTTAAGAACAGGTTTAGAAGTCTCCATTTGTCTTTTGGGGGATAATCCAGATATCTCCAGATGGTGTTGGTCGGGTTACCATTTTCATCAACAATATCAAGTGCTGTAGGATAATAGTAGTCAAATACAGGATTGGCTTCAATCGCTCTGACTGCAATATCGAGATAATCCATACTAATAAAATCATCTGAGTCCAAAAAGAAAAGAAGATCTCCGGAAGCATTTTTGATCCCTTCATTCTTAACAACCCAACAGCCTTTATGTTCATAGGAAAAGACTTTTATTCTGGAATCATTGAAAGATTTTGCAATACTCAACGACGAATCGGTGGAGCCATCATCCAGAATCAGAAGCTCCCAATTGTGGTACCGGGAATTCAAAACTGTTTTAACAGCCTTCTTCAGATACTCCTCTCTGTTATAAAGAGCCATAATGATACTGATCTTAGTATTTTTATTCATAATCACAAAATATATCTGTGTTACACTTTGGCAAGAAAAATGTATATAGATTATCTCATTCCCTCTACTAACAACTAATAACTAGTAACTAACAACTACCACGTACCCCTCTTCATCCTTGGTGTTCATGCTGTATTTATTACTGTTTAATATCAGCCGGAAATATCCTCAGATCTCTTCTTTGTCCGTGTTCGTCACTGTAAGTCCGTGTAAGTCTGTGTTCTTGAATCTGTCCAGTCCTAAAATAGTGGACTCAGTTTTTGATAGTTTTACCTGACACATCTGCCTTACACATTTCTTTCCTATCTGTGACCATCCGCCTAATCAGAGTTATCTGCGTTCTATTAAAAGGGAACGGACGGAGATGGGTTGTCGAACTGTATGACAAACCATAAATACCATACATTCAGATCTCTTCCCATGTCCGTATTAGTCTGTGAAAGTCCGTGTAAGTCAGTGTTTGGCGACATTAAACTCTCCCATGCTTTGCGTTCTACTTAATCCTTCATCTTTAACACTCAATACTTGCTTTCCTCACCTATCCCCTTCTGTTCTTTTTGCTTTCCGTGTTACTTACAAATATCTGGGAATCGCAATCGTTGCCAGAATTCCAATGATTACAATAACGAAAATCATTCATACAATTGAGTTAAGATTAAGAATAACCTCACTGAATAACCCAAGAATGACCAAGCAACTGTTGACAAGCAGATTCTATATTATTGGATTTCAACTCTTCCCAAATGCTTCCCATCATATTGGAAGTATACAGAGGACCCTTTTAAGTAGGCTTCATTGATAAACCCATGTATTTTCATTTTTTTTAATATTGTAAATTTTTGTGTATCAACGATAATTATGTTGGAATAACTTGGGTAAAAAACTGTTCCAGAAAAAACATAATTTAAACCAGAACTTTTTTCATATGGACCCGAAACAATCATTGTTATTTTTTCATCAATATGGCATATTTCATTCCAGTCCTTAATTTTGACACCCTTGTTTTTCTTAACCAATTCATTTGAGTTCTTCCTATAAATTTGATACTTTTGCATTAGCGTTTTTATTTCTTTTGAACTCTCCGGGATAAGTAAATTCTCATTTATTCTAGCAGAAATATAATTTGGGGGAAACTCAGCTAAACTTTTAAATTCTGTGTAAGAACAAAAAGCTTTCACAATTAAAACAGAATAAATTATGAGTAAACCCATAATTATAAAATAGATCGAGGCTCTAATTTTTCGACTCCTACAAATTTCCTTTTCTTCATTTTTATTTACACTTTCTAAATTTCCTTCAGGATTCAAGAACCTAAACATTCCTTCTTTGTTTAAACAACAGAAATAGTAATAATAGAGATATGAAACTATTCCTAAAAACCAAACTAAAGAAAAATAATATGAATAAATCAGCAATCCCATCAAAACAATGACAGCAATCATCATAGGGATGTAAATTAGCAGGTTCTTAGAAAACATACGTAAATTAATTAGAAAAAAACCTATCCAATCTTTTCTGTCGATATCTTTTGTGAGTAAAGGAAAAAATAGAAAAATCATATTAAAGACAAATAAGAATAAAGCCAGAATAACCGCAGTTAGAAAATCAAAGGAATCCTGTACAGTTGTGAGGTATTTATAATAATCAGAGATTTCGCATATAGTATAAATAATTAAATAATTAATAATTAGTAAGTAAATAAGAAATTCTATATTTTTAAATGCAATGGCACTTTTTTTCTTAAAATTACTTATTTGCTCTATATCCAAAAAAAACATAGTAATATTAATTATTACTAAAAAGTATAAAAGTGTACAAAAAAATATGAAAAAGAATAATTTGTTTGGCTCGTTTACCATTGTGCTCTCAGGGCATTTTATGGGCACATAAATCATGTAAAAGCAAGTTGCAATAAGCAAATTAATTACTACAATTATCGGACTTTTAAACCAATTCGAAAATATTCTTATTTTACTCATAAATGTTGTTCCTTTTGCTTAATTCATCTATCGATATGTATTTTACTGTTATATCGTTTTCCCTATATTTTCTATTTAAATCGCCATATTTTTCTTTCGAAAAAATAAAATTTGGATAGTTAATTTGGAATACGGCATTATCACAGCATATTGTAGTTTCTTTTTCACGCAAAAAGAATGCTAAAAAGGATATATTCTTAGTCTGATAATAGTTTACTAGATGATCTAAGTCTGAAGTTTTTTTCAATTCACCTTCACATAAAAAATAATAATAATCACCATTCTTTTTTTCCTGTGAAATAAGAGTAAATGTTTTTTTATCATTGATAGTAATGTAGTGATATTTGGGTTCATATTTCTCGATTAAACTATTATATAGACATATAAGCAGGAGAATCAACATAGTTGATTTTACAAGAATATTCATTTTTTTCATTTCAATCCCTTGGTTTAGAGTCAATCTTGAGTTACTGTACCAATTAATAAACCCTTGTACATTTTCCCTCTCTATAGTAATAAAAAGGCTTGCTGATTAATATCCCGGATATAAGGATATGGGTTTACAGCATATGAATTGGCTCTTCCCTTCTCCCACACTAACAACTAACAATTAACAACTAACAACTACTCAACGCCACCGCTATCTTTGCTCCTAATTCTGCATTGCTCTTGATCAAGGCTATATTCGTTTCCAGACTCTGTTTCTTCGTAACTTTTTGCAAATAATCCAGCAGGAAGGGTGTGATTTCTTTACCTTTAATATGCTTTGCCTCTGCTGCTTTGATCGCTTCTGTGATCAGGATATTCATCTCATTGAAATCGAGTGAGAATTCTTCTGGCAGGGGATTGGTGATCAATACGGCACCCTCTAAACCTAATTTAGCTTTGGTACTGATTACTCCGGCTATCTCTTCCGGGCTGTCGGCTCTGTAGAGTAACTTAATATTACTTTCACGGGAGTAAAATGCCGGGAGATAATCTGTTTGATACCCGATCACAGGCACACCGAAAGTTTCCAGATATTCCATAGTCTTTTCCAGATCAAGAATTGCCTTTGCACCAGCACAGACTACAGCGACATTCGTCTTGGCCAGTTCCTGCAGATCTGCAGATACATCAAAGGTCTCAGAAGCTCCTTTATGTACTCCGCCTATACCACCTGTCACAAAAAGCTTAATACCAGCCAGATCGGCACAGATCATGGTTGCGGCTACAGTTGTTGAAGCATTCAGTTTTCTGTTTATTATTATCGGGATATCCATCCTGCTGGCTTTCAAGATATCCTTACTATGTGCCAGGAATTCCATATCATCGGTAGTTAATCCAACGTGGATCTTTCCGCCGAGAATGGCAATTGTCGCAGGTATGGCACCATTATCCAGAACAACTTGTTCCACTTCCAGAGCAGTCTTCACATTCTCGGGATAAGGCATCCCGTGTGAAATAATCGTTGATTCCAGGGCCACAACAGGTTTATTATTCTTGATCGCTTCTGCTATATCTGCTCTGATCACCATTATATCTTTTATAAATTCTCTATCTCTCATCCTCTCCCCCTTCTGCCTACTGCCCACTGCCTACTGCCCACTCATCTATACACCAACATATCCCGAAAACTCTCCAGCCTTAGCTTTGTCCGTCCGCCCAATGCTCCCGGCTTATCGCCTTCAATTGTTAAAAACGGCAAGGTAATATTTTCTTTTATAAGCAAACTATCTATTTGTCTGTGACAAAAGGATTGGACATAATTTATGATCCCGTCCAATTTCCGTTTATCGATTTCCCGGCAAATGTCTTCCATTCTCTCATAAACAGAATAAGGATAGGTAAATGCCAGATACTGTTCTACGATGTTTTCCTTTAAACAGGGCATGGCAAACTGTCTTTGCACTTCGTTAAAAACAATATTTACACCAATTTTCAGGAGATATTCATACAAATCTGTAATAATAGGAGGCACTCCAATGTAACCAAAACGAAAACGGACATTCAGTGGCTCTCTTTCTTTCACTTGTAGTAAAAAATTATCAAGTTCTTTGGCAAACTTCTCTGGGTTACCATTGAAATCGGAAGCCGAGATCTGCCAAAGATGGTTTTCGAAGCCGGTGACTTTGTTTTCTTTCCAGGTCAGTTCATCCAGTTCGACCAACTTCCTACGGATATGATCAAAATTTTTCTTAATCTCTTCCACCTGTTTCCTGGTAACCCCGAAATATGCTTCAAGTTTGGCAATTTCTTTATCGAGAAAATGGTAGTCAGAACCGTAAGGATAGGAAAATGCCAGAATTTCTATCTCAGCCCTTTTTATCAGGCTCATCAGAGAATGGGTATTGGAACAATCGCCTTGCACCACACCCAGAAAGATATCAGGTTTTTCTGCCTTGGTTATGGCATACAACCCTTTGATCCAGGAACAGACATTTCGCGGTAAACCTTCCTGTTCTGCAATATCAACAGCATTAGCGAAGTCACTGGTGATAAAGATATTATTCAGATCAACAGGCACATGTCCTGCTGCATAAACAACTTCCATGGGAAAAGTGGTTGTAAAACCTACTTTCATATACTCAATTCCAGATATTTATCTTCTAACTCAATAATTTCGTTCCTGATCGACTGAATTTCTTCTTCCAATGCCTGCACAGCCAGCCTTATCTCCTTTACTTTTTCGGCATCACTGTAAGTATCAGGATCAGAAAACTTCGCCTGCCACTGCAGAATCATTTCTGTTTTTTTATCTATCAATTTCTCTTTTGCCGTAATTTCATTCGTTAATTTATCCAATAGTAAGGGATTGGTCCTTTTAACTCTTTCTTTTTCATATACAGGTTTGACCTTCTTCTCGTCATTTGTATCTTTGAAGCCTTTGGCAAAGAGCTCTTCAATGTCTTCAGATGTTTCCTGAATATTGTTATTTTTGAAGATCCAGAGCTTACTGGCTACTCTTTTGATGAAATATCTGTCATGTGAAACAAAGATTATCGTACCCTCAAAGTTCAATAAAGCTTCTTCCAAGGCATTAACTGTCGGCAAGTCCAAATGGTTGGTTGGCTCATCCAGGATCAGGAAATTCGGTTTTTCATGGATCAGCAGAGCCAGATATAATCTCGCTTTTTCTCCACCACTCAAGGATCCCACAATTTTATCGACTTCATCATCCCTGAAACTGAAGCGGGCCAAATAACCCAGGACATAACCGATTGGTTCCCCGGGCACTAACTCCCAGATCGTATCCAAAACTGTTTTATCTGCATCCAGATTAACATGTTCCTGATCATAATAACCTATTCTCAGGCTTGCTCCTAACTTGGCTTTTCCGGCTAAAGGTTCCATTTCCTGATTCAGGATCTTAAGCAAAGTCGTCTTGCCACAGCCATTCTTACCCATGACAGCCACTCTGTCCCTGT
>CAYQPF010000178.1:0-9369 GCA_964419225.1 uncultured Candidatus Cloacimonadota bacterium
GGAGACATGGCTCATTCAGTCTGGACGAGTGGCTCATCGTAAAAATATTATTCATTCAGAAATAATGCCCAAAAAAAGGTTATTAATTCAATATCGATGCAATTCTTGTAAGGATTGTAAACGCTTTGGAGTGTGTACAAAGTCAAATAATGGGAGAACATTTAACAGATACTTAGATGAAGAATATAATAAACAGTTTCAAGAGAAAATGAAAGAACCGGAAAGTGTAGAAATTCTCAAAAAGAGAAAAGCAATTATTGAACACGGTATCGGGAATATTCGTTATTTAATGGGATGGATGCCACTATTGTTAAGAGGATTAAAAAAAGTACAGATAGAAATTACTTATTATATTATAGCATACAATTTTAAGAGGTTGGCAAACATGCTAATTTCAGGGAAAACAAGTAAATATTTAGAAAGCATGAGTTGATTATGCTTTTATTTAATGTGCATTTCACCAAAAATGGAGATAAATCCAAAAAACAAGAAGTAAATTTTACGGTTTTATGAAAATATCTCATACTATAAGAAAAATGTTCTCATTTCAGGTTTTTCTGAGATAGTTTTCACACAGTCTCCCTTGTCAGGGAGAGGATTAAGGTGAGGGTGGAAATGGTACTTTTATCATTGTTTTTCTATTTGATGCTAATCCCTATTTAATTAAGATTATTTTCTTTGTTGCAGAATATTCAGGAGAAACCATTCTCAGGAAATAAACTCCGCTACCGCAATTTAGATTTGTGTTATCTTTACCATTCCAGACAATGCGATGTTCACCTTTATTCCAAATATTGTTAAAACTTCTGACCAATTGCCCTTTGACATTATAAATGTTCAAAATCACTTTTGTATTATTTTGAGCAATGCTGAAGCTGATATTTGTTTCCGGATTGAAAGGATTGGGATAGATGGATTTGAGGGCAGTTTTGAAAGCATCTGAAGGATCGTTTGTGCCGACAGTGGAAACAACAGTCCAAGTATGAGAAGTCATTAAAAAGCTGTCAGAAACCTCGCAAGTGATTTCAAAAGTGCCTGATTCATGGACATAGAAATCGAATGCAGGAGTTTGTGTATTTTGTAAACTATTATTCACTTTCCAAGAGTAGAACAAGGTACTATTTTCAGGATCATTAGCCTGAATGGAAAAAGGCAAAGTTGAAGCTTGTGAAACTTGTAATGTTGATTCAACCGGAAGATATTCGGTAATAACTGGTGCTAAATTGAAATCATCAAAATTTATATCAAGAGCTGTGTACATGATATAACCACCTGCATCTGGTGCACTTGAGTTGATAAAATGATTGCTGTCAAGGAAAGAAAGGTACAACAAACCATGTCCGTTACCCAGATCCTTGATATCATCAGCAGGTTGAACAAACATGGGAATTATGGATGACCATCCATCAAGAAATTTATTTAAAGCAAGAGGTTCACTCCAACTTAAGCCATTATCACTGCTGATAGCAATGAATATTTCGGGAGCTTCAGTCCATTCAGCATAAGCAGGGTTATTCTCTAAATTATAATACATTGCCTTGGTTGCGTCCTGCCAGACAGCACACATTCTGTTGCCTGTACGGCTTTTGGTAATTTTGAAATTATTATTATAGTATATATCAGTGAAATTAGCACTGGCAAAAGGGAACATAGAATCTTGATTTGTATCGTCTTCCGGCCAGAGCTGCTGGAAATTGAAGGTGTTGGTGTTAATGTCGAATGTGATGTGTTTAAGTCTGTTAATCGCCGGATAGTAAGCATTAGTAGTGATCAATTCAAAATTGGTTAATGCGTGTACTTTGGAATTGTTCGTAAGCTGAACATTAAAGTAATTTGTATTTAGTGGAGTAAAATAAAGTGGTTCCTGACCTGGTTCACTGATTATTTCTTCTGAATTAGTTAGATGTAAGAAGAAATCTCCTTCCCCATAATTTTCATTTAGCAACACAAAGTAATCTGGAGCTTCAATATTTACAACATTCAAATTCAAAAACCCCATTATTCCTACTTCACCGGATTCTCCTACAAAAAAAGCATATCGGGGTGTACAGTATCCTGAAGATGCCCATTCATCAAATTGAGGGATTGTTCTGACAGTCCAAATAAAAGGCTGATTTTGATTCATGTCTTCCTGATTAACATCACACCAGGCAAGTTTCATGTCGGTGATATAGCTGGGTGAAGTTGCTTGCGAATGAGCATAAACATAAATTCTTTGATAGTTTGCACCAAGGGGTGAAGGGCCTGAGAAAACATTGGGCCAGAGATACTGGGCAGGGCCATTTCCATTGTTGAGGACAACTTGTGTGTCAGACCACAAATTAGGAGTTAGAAGTTGATCAAACAAATCATATTTTAATCCGACATCAAGCATTGATCCGGCAGCTAAATCTCCATGCCAGGCTACAAAAGGATCGTCATTGAGCGGATTTATAGATATTGTAGGATACCCTTGTTTTAGATTATCTGTTGTTATTCGACCCTGGTTGGTACTGACACCATTTTGAAAATAACTGTAAAAAACTTTACGGGATGTTGTTTGTAGTGTTTCCTGTACCTGGTAGATCAGATACATACCATCAGTATTGAATTGCCATTGCATGGGTAAGGTATTAAATCCGTAAGGTGAATAGTCATCATTTGTATAGATTAAGGAAGTGGGGGGGATGGCAATACTAAATTCAGGAACATCTCTGCTTTGCATATTTTTGCTGTCAGACACTTCCGATTTTGGGATTGTAACATTTTTTTGAACTTCTAGAGCATTCAAACTTAAAACAGACAAACCCAAAGCAAGGCACAATAATACATATCTCATATTTCCTCCTGTTCTTCCTCTTCCTGAAAGCCAATAATGTAAATATGTCAAATAGCTATAATCCCCATTTAGTATTTGATATTTAATAGTCAAAAGATAATTAATTACAATATTATTGTCAACAAAAATTTTTGTATAGAAAAAAAATCTTTAAAAAAAAATAAAAGACTCGTTTTGCAACGAGTCTTTTACTCTCCTCTCCAGAAAACAACCCCTTATGGTTGATTATTTTACGAAATCTTTAAGAGTTTTACCTGCTTTGAAAACAGGAACTTTTCTTTCAGGAATTTCAATTTTTTCTTTTGTCTTAGGATTGATACCTGTTCTCTTTTGACGACAGGCTACAGAAAATGTACCAAATCCGACAAAAGTGAGTTTTTCCCCATTAGTCAATGTTTCGGTAATACCATCTAAAAATGAATTCAAGACGATGTCTGCTGTTTTCTTTGTAATTCCAGCTTCTTCAGCGATCTTGGTTATTAATTCTGCTCTTTGCATAGCCCCTCCGCTTTATTTTTTCAATAAACTAATTTTGGTTCATAATCTTGTCAATGAAAATAAACAAAAAACAGCTAAATGCCTCTAACAATACTAGTTTAGCATGAAATATCAGAAATGTGATAATGCAAAAATACCTGCGTATAAAGCAAAAAGTTATTTACCAAGAAGGAGATTTATCTGTTTGGCGAGATCAATTTGGGTAAATGGTTTTTGCAAAAAAGGGATATCGGAATCAATGATACCGTATTGACTGATAACACTTTCTGTATAGCCAGACATAAAAAGGAGTTTCATCTTGGGATACATCTTTTGAACTAAATCGGCAAATTCCTTTCCATTCATACCAGGCATTATTATGTCTGTAATGATCAGATCCGGGAGTGAGTCTTTTTCATTTATACCCAGTAGTGCTTTTTCAGCATTTTCAAAGCATTTAACTTTATAACCGAGCTTCGTCAGCATTTTACTTAGCAAATTGCAAATAAAAACATCATCCTCGACAACGAGAATATACTCTCCATTCCCATTTAACGTGGAATGGTCTATACACTTCTCACAACTTAAAGGAACATCATCAGTAAGAGGAAAGAGAATTTTGAAAGAAGTCCCTTTATTAATCTCACTATATACCCAGATAAAGCCTTCTGCCTGTTTTACAATGCCATATACTGTAGATAATCCCAGACCTGTCCCTTTGGTTTCACCTTTTGTTGTAAAGAAAGGTTCAAAAATTCGATTCTGTGTCTCTTTATCCATCCCACAACCTGAATCTGAAATAACGAGCATCACATACTTACAGGGTTTAATCTCAATATGACTTTCTTCATAGGATTGATCAATTATTTTGTTGGATGTTTCTATTAAAAGTTTTCCACCTTTAGGCATAGCTTCTCTGGCGTTGACAACAAGATTTACGATAACCTGTTCGATTTGCGTAATATCAGCTTTGATGTTCCAGAGATCTCCGGCGAGATTCGTAGTCATATTGATATCTTCGCCAATTATTCTGTACAACATTTTGTTGAGATCACTGATTACTGTGTTTAAATTAAGCACTTCTGGTTTAGCAGCATGTTTACGGCTGAAAGTAAGAAGTTGTCTTGTAAGATTAAAAGCTCTGTTACCGGCATTTATGATTTCCTGCACTTCATTCTCGGCAGGTTCATTTCTTTTTAATAATTGTAAGATTAAATCGCTATAACCTAGGATAACTGTAAGAATATTATTGAAATCATGAGCGACTCCACTGGCTAATTGTCCAATGGAATCTAATTTTTGAGATTGGAGTAATTGCTCTTTAAGATTATTTTGTTCAATTTCAGCTTGTTTTTGTTCAGTTATATCCTGAATACTACCTAAGACTTTGATGATTTTACCATTTTCATATAAGGCTTGTCCGGCAGTTCTGATGTAAAGATCCCGGCCTGTTTTTGTTGTTAGACGTGCTTCCAAATTATAAGGTTCACCATTTTCTGAACATTGTTGAAAAGCAGCCAAAACTCGTGGTTTATCTTCTTCAAAATAGCAATCCAAACTTAATTCCATTTTGTTATATTCTGCGGATGGAGAATTTTTATCGATTTCATGAATGCGATAAGTTTCGTCTGTCCAGAACATTTCCTGAGTTGCTAAATCCCATTCCCAGCCACCTATTTTGCTGATTCTTTGGCTGGCATTCAAAAGAGCTTCACTACGTCTTAGAGCTTCGAGAGCTTCTAATTTGGCTTGGATTTCAACCTCAGTCTGGAGCATTTTTTGTTCAAGTTTTCGAATTAAGCGTTCATTATAGAGTTTGAGAACATCTTCTTCTGTGGGGATATCTCTTTCAATTTCATCTTCATGTTCTATTTTAAAGGACATTACTTCATTTACAGCACGCATAAAATCAACAGGTTCGCAAGGTTTAATAACAAAGCGGTCAGCACCTATTTCCAGTGCAAGTTTCTCATCCTGTGGCCCTGTATAAGTAGCGGTATATATAATAACTGGTATATGCTGAAGGGCAGGAGTTTTCTTTACTTTTCGGCATAAACTGAAGCCATCCATTACAGGCATTAAAATATCACTGATAATCAAATCAAACCTGTCATCCATCAATTTTATGAGTGCATCTTTACCATCTTTGCTTTCAACTATTGAATGACCGTTACCTTCAAGTAAGATTTTCAGCAAATATAAATTTTCTTCATTATCATCAACAATCAGGATATGCATGTTACTCTCCCTTTGCGAAATATTGGAAAAATTGACTGATTTCTGAAACAAAGGTATCAGGATCAATTGGTTTTTCGATATAAGCTGTTGCCCCTGCCGCCAGAACTCGTTCTTTATCTCCTACCATGGCATAGGATGTTACTGCCACTATGGGAGTTTTCTTCAGAACCTCATGCTTGATCAGTTCTTCAGCAACCGCGTAGCCGTCCATTTCAGGTAACTGGATATCAAGCAGAATCATGTGGGGAAGATGGGTTAAAGCTTTTTCAATACCTTCTTTTCCGTTTTCAGCACCTATGATTTGAAACCCATTTTGTTCCAGTAAATAACTCATTAGATAAAAATTATTGGGATTGTCTTCGATGATAAGGATTAATTCATTCATTTATGCTCCTCTCGTTTAATAGGAATACGTATTGTAAAAATACTGCCCTTACTCATAATACTTTCTACACTAATAGAGCCATGCATCATTTCTATTAGTTTTTTACAGATAGACAGACCTAAGCCTGTTCCTTCATATTTGCGGGTTAGCCCATTATCCACCTGATTAAAAGGTATAAAAAGGTTTTCTATTTCGGAAGGAGATATTCCTATGCCGGTATCTGAAACAGAAATAATACAATCAGGTTTTACTATATGGCAACTCAAAGAAATTGTTCCGGTATCGCTGAATTTTACTGCATTACTGAGCAAATTGAGGATAACTTGCTCCAGTCTTCTTTGATCACTGTAGATATTCTCAATATCAGCCTGAATATCCATCTTTAAATGCAGTCCTTTTTTCTCAGCCAGAGGCGAGATTGTTTTCAGCATTTTATCAAAGGAATTTTTCAAATTGAATTCAGCATAAAAAAGTTCCAACTGTCCGGCTTCAATCTTGGAGATATCCAGGACATCGTTAATCAGCGAGAGTAGGTGTCGTGAACTGTTTTGGATCATTTTTAACTGTTTTTGCTGTTCCTGGTTCAAAGGGCCAGGAAGACCTTGCAACAGGATTCCTGTAAAACCAATTATCGAATTTAAAGGAGTACGTAATTCATGCGACATTGTAGCCAAAAAAGCGGATTTAATCATATCCGCCTGTAGTGCTCTTTCTTTTGCCGCATATAATTCTGCTGTCCTTTCAATAATTCTTCCTTCCATTTCATAATGACTACGTCGCAGTTCTTTCGTTCGCAATTGTATTTGGTGCCTGAGAATAAATCCTTCGATTGTGCTTACAATTATAATTATGCCTAAAATCAGTCCAAGAATTTTTATCCATAACGGTAAACCTGGGGAGATGTTGTCCGTGGTCCATTTTTTTAAGGATTTGAAATATGCAGATTCAGGATCTTGTTTCATTTGTAGGAGATGTTTATCAATAGTATTCAAAATATCAACATCAGTATTTTTAGAAGCCGCAAAGAAAAGGGTGGCAGGACTAAAAACTACTGCTGTATCATCCAGACCAAGTTTTCGGGCATGCATCAAGCCGTAGTAATTATTCGTTACAGCGGCATCTGCCTGATTTTCAACTACTGCTTTAAAGGCTTCATCGAAGGAAGGTCTGCGAATGAAAGTGAATTTTAAGCCAAAACTGTGTCCAAGCTGAGTTAATGTTTCTTGTTGAATTGATCCGTTTAGTATAGCAAGCCGTTTTCCATTCAAATCCAGTATAGAATTAATATTGCTTCCCTTTCTGGCAAAGATCTGTGACCAGGATGAAAGAACAGGAATTTTATGAAATTTGTATTTTTTCTCCCGTTCCGTTGAATATGAAACATCCGGCATGAGATCAATTTCGCCTGTTTCCAGACGTTTTAATCCTTCTTCCCAAGTACCTTTGACATATTTGATATTCCATTTTTCTTGTTTGGCAATATCTTCTATGATATCAATGAAGATACCGTTTGGTTTTCCATTAGGCGAGGTAAATATTTTGGGAGAGTTCTCATACACTCCAACGGAAACATAAATATTCTGATTAGAAAACAAAGGAGAGACATAGAAAAAGAGCATACTTGTAAGAACAATAATAAAAGCTTGGTAGTTTACGTTGTTAAGTGCATTTTTTGTTAAAATTGGGCGAGTATTTGTAGCAATCTGCATAAAAACTCCTTATATTAAGCTCCATTAAAGTTAGTTCATTATACTCAATAATATAATAAAAACTTTTAGCAGAGACAAAATATATTTTTAACAATGCATTTTACTAAGTATTAAACTTAATACAAAATTCTGTTCCTTCTTCAGATGAGGAATAATTGAATGTAGCATTTATTTGCTTAACCATCAGATTAAGTAATTGCAGTCCAAAACTTGAATTTGTGTTTATATCAAAATCCCGTGGTAGGCCATTACCGTCATCTTTAACTTTAATCATGATATTGTTGTTAATTTTTTCAGAAGAAATGACAATTTTACCTTGAGATCTACCCAGGAAAGCATATTTCATAATATTTGTAAGTAGCTCGTTGATCATAATTCCTATATGGGAAAGCTTTTTAGAATCTAACTCAAATTCTTCCAGGTTTGTTTCCAGAGTGACAATGTCTTTATTAGGAAAAATGCTGATGATTTTTTTTATGAGAGGTTCAAAATACGTTTTAAAAGAGAGATTAGAGTAATCATGTGAAAGATACAATTGATCATAAAGAACCATCATGGCATTAATTCTGCTTTCAACATCTTTTAAAACTTTTATAGCATGAGAATCATTCAAATAACTTGCTTGTAAAGACAATAATCCATTTATGGTATTCATATTATTCTTGATTCTGTGATGAACTTCTTTGAGAAGAATTTCCTTTTCTTTCAACAATGAAATGATTTTATCTTCATTAATCATTCTTTCAAGTTCTCGGGCAGTTGGAATTGTGATTAATCGCAGTATTTCTTCTGCCAAGGTAGTATTAACAAATTGTTTCCTGCCAATTATTGCAATCAGACCAATACGATTGCCATTTACATCGAAAAGAGTCGTTCCTAAATAACTCTCAGCTTTCATTTCTTGTAACACTTCATCATAAGGAAATAAATTCCTGACTCCTTTTTCAAATACACAGAATTGCTTTTCGACTACTTTACCACAAGGAGTATCTTTCAAAGTATAGGAAATATTATCCTCAAACTTGCCTTCACTATATACTGCCAGAGTATGAGCCGTAAGATTATCACCACTCAGTTGATCTATGCAGACAAACTCCATCTCTAAAGTTTTCGCTAAAAATATAGCCAGTTTTTGGAAATAATTCATCTTTGTATTCTGGATCATGTTGTCTCTGAGGAATTGTGTAACACTGTCTATTTTGAGTTTTTCTGTAACATCATCAAAAATAGTATAAACTTGGAAAGGCACTTCTTCTCCAGCCCTGTACACGGGTTCTGCCGAAATGACAATCCAGCGGTATTCCTGAAGGACGGGATTATAAACTCCCATTGGCTGATTCATGACGTTTTGGCCGGTTTTTAAGGCTAACATTGAGGGATGTTTATCTGCAGGAAAATGAGTTCCATCTGGATAAAGAGATCCCCATTCGGGATTTTCTGAAGTCATGTTTTGTAATTGAGACAATGTATAACCCAGAATCTTTTCAGCCGCAGGATTAGCATTGATTAGACGGCCAGTTTTATCATGAAAGACAACACCTTGTTTCATGGTTTCAAAAAGATAATGGTATTGATTCTCACTTTCAAGTATATTTACTTCAGCAATTCTTTTTTTGGATTGCATATATGTTAATTGATCTGCTATTTGAAAAGAAGATTCCGGGAGTTGATTGTCCAAATCGCGATTTTCATCATTAATTCTCATGATAACTCCTTTACAAAATAATTAGACTCTTACCCAA
>CAYQPF010000179.1:0-9350 GCA_964419225.1 uncultured Candidatus Cloacimonadota bacterium
TACTGCACACTGCCCACTTTCTAACCCCTTCATATAGATAAGCCGACAAAAATGAGTTTTGATGTCACTGAAGCGAAAATATTTTAAAAAAATGAAAAATAATTGCAAAAATCTTCAATTTTCTTCTCTTTTGATTCGTCCGACATGTCCGAATTATCCGATTAGTCAGTCCCTTTGTCCAATACTTAATGCTCAATCCCATTTTCCCATTTCCCCAGTCCATATTGTCCATTGAGTCCATCAAGTCCATTGAGTCCATTTCTCAAAAAATATCTCTCTTTCCCCAAATTTTATTTGACAATATTTATCATTGTTCCCAATTCTTGTATCCGATACTTAAAATAAGTTAAAAAGGAGAAATTGTAATGTTTAAATACACAAAATTATCTTTAAAACTGTTTTAAAAAATTAGATCAAAAAATATGAATATATAGGAACCCCTATGCTAAAGCATGCACTTTCCGCAATTGTTTTTCTGTTTATCGTTTGCTCTTTATTCTCTCAGAATGAACCCGACAGCATCGATTACAATGCCCAGCGTCAAATGGTGGCGACCACCCAGTTTACTGCTCCCTACCGTTTTGGTAATGACCTGAAGGTCGGAGATTATGTTAAATACTACAATGAAGCCGACAGTTCTGTCATCGAAGTAAAAGTTCTGAAAGAGGAGAAAGGTACTCTGCTAATTCAGGAGAAGTTTGATGGTAATGAAGTCCTGCTAACTCTCGATAAAACAACTCTCAAAGTCACAGACTTAAAAGGGTATGATATTGACAGATACTTCTACCAACTTGAACTTTTATCCGATGCCAAGATTCAGTCAGAACTACAGAGCTTACAAAAAGATATTCAAATGTCTCAGGGGATGTTCATGCCCGAATCATGGAAGCCAAATGGCTTTCAAACACTTAAAATCGGAACAAAAAACAGGGAATGTCAGTCTTTCAAACCCATATTCAGCAAATACTTGACAGAGAAATCCTCTAAAACCCAATTAGAGTCCTTATCCTCGAAATTCACTTTCGCTACCAATCCCCAAATCCCCATGCTTATCCCTGTTAAAATATCCCTCATGTTTCTGAATGAGTACAGTAAATCCTTCCGCTTTAATGGCGGACTTGCTCAATTTGGATCATTAAAACTTATTGCTTATTCTAAGAAAGGAGAGAAATAAAATGAAAACTATTAAATACTTAGCATTGCTTATGTGTGTTATTCTTATATCTTGCCAAAACCATGAAAGAGGTGAAGGTCGTACAGAATATGGCGTTTACATTGCAAACGCTGATGGAAGTAATCCTATAAAAATTCGAGATGATTTTGATATTGGAACTCAATTTACACCAGATGATCAGAAAATTATTCTAGGTGGTGGTGAAAGTAGTATCAGAATTATGAATATTGATGGTTCTGATTATAGAGATATTGAGCTACATTGCAATGGAATATTTTATGATTTTCCAATAATAACAAATGATAGTAGAAAAATTATTTATTCAGCAAATATAAGTTCAAATGTATATGGTTCTAATATTTTTGTATATGATATTTTCAATTATAACATTTCAAATCTTACAAATACTACAAAAATTTCTTGTAAATATCCAACATTATCAAGAGATCAAAAGTATATAGCTTATACAACACAAGAACAGGATAGTTTAAAGAATACAATTACGATAATGAATATAGACGGAACATCAAGGAGAGTTTTACTTTGTTTATACAATCAACTAAGTTCGCCATTTTTAAGTTTGAGATTTTCACCTGAAGGTAATGGTATTTATTACATTAGTGGTACAGATATTAATTATTTGAACATTTCAACTTTGAACTCCAAAAGAATTGTTTGTGGCACGAAGGGGATTTTTCCAATTTCTTTTTCTATATCTGGAGATAAGCTTATATATTCTACTAGATCTGGTGTGATTTATCTCGTAAATACAAAAACATTAATGCTGACAAAAATCGTTAATGGTTATTGTGGAACAATATCACAGGATGGTAATTATGTAATCTATCAAACCGAAAATAGTTATTCAGACTTAAACATTCTAAATCTAACTACAAATCAAATCAGAAGAGTAGCTCAGAACGCAGGATTTGCTAATTTTTCTTATGATGGCACTAAAATCGTTTACATTATACATAAAACTGTATATGACAAAAATATTACAAAATAGGAGAGTAAGGTATGAAAAAAACATTTATTACAATATTCATTTGCTTTTTCATAATGGGAATCTTCTGTGAAGATATCCATTTTTCTATAGATAGTAGTAGATTACCATCTGTAGATAATAAATGGGAGAATGCAGGATATTTTAATTCTGTTTCTCAAAAAATGCATGATATCATTGAGATAAGAATAACAACAATAAACTTATCCAGCTACAATTATAAGGAGAAATAAAATGAAAGCTATTAAATACTTAGTATTGCTTATATGCGTTATTCTTATATCCTGCCAAAATCATGAAGGTGGTGAAGGTTATGATGAATATGGAGTTTACATTGCCAATGCTGATGGAAGTAATCCTGTAAAAATTCGCGATGATTTTGATATTGGAACTCAATTCACACCTGATGATCAGAAAATTATTCTAGGCGGTAGTGAGACAAGCATCAGAATAATGAACATAGACGGTACCGATTATCAAGATATTGAGCTTCATTGCAATGGTGTTCCTTTTGATTTCCCTTCTATTACGAATAATGGTAAAAAAGTATTCTATTCTGCAAGTCCAACTAAAACATACAATTCTGACATTTATTTTTATGATATTGAAACAAATACAAAAATTAATTTTACTAATACAACGAGTAAACACGAATTTTATCCTACAATTAGTGCACAAGCTAATCAAATTGCTTTTACAACTTTAAATCAAGATAGCTTAGGTTATACTATTTCTGTCATGAACATTGATGGAACAAATAGAAGAGTACTAATAAGCAACTCTTTGCATGCTTATGCTGAACTCAAGTTTTCACAAAATGGAAATGGGTTATTTTATACATTGTGGGGCAGTTTGTACTATTTAGATCTTTCAAATAACAAGAGTAACCTTATTTTAAATACAAGAGGAATTTGTCCGATATCATTTTCATTATCAGGAGATAAAATGGTTTATTCTGAATTAGGATTAATCAGTTTAGTAAATTTGGACACTTTAGAAAAAAGAAAAATAACTTCTGGTTATTCTGGAACAATCTCACAGGATGGTAATTATGTCATATATCAAACCGGAGCTAGTTATTCAGATTTAAACATTATAGATTTGACTACAAATCAAATCAGAAGAGTAGCTCAGAATGCAGGATTTGCCAATTTTTCCAATGACGGCTCTAAAATCGTTTACATTGTATATAAAACAGTTTATGACAAAAATATGACGGAATAGGTGTTAAATATGAAAAAACTATTTATTACGATGTTTGTTTCCTTTATCACTCTATGGTTATTTTGTGAAGATATCCATTTTTCCATCGATAGTAACAGATTGCCAACTGGTGACAACCAATGGAAAAATGCTGGTTATCATAATGACAGTACTCAAAAAATGCATGATATCCCAAATGCTATTTACACCTACGATGTTACCAAAATCAAGGTTAGTTATAATTACATAGATACTAATGGTAATACTATTACTGATTCAACTGCTGCATATCATGGCATCTGTAACGGAGAAAAAAACTCGGCATATATTCAACAGTTAATTAATAATGTTGTTATCGATCATCCTGATACCCTTCTTCAAATCTATTTTCCCCCCGGGGCTTATCAGTTCACGAAGACCATTGAAATGAAATCTAACATCATTATTAAAGGAGCAGGTTCAGATTCAACTTTTTTTTATTTTGATGATGATAATGGAGGATTTGATTTAGATGCAGATTGTATTACATTTAATGGGGCCAGTAATGCTGGAATTGAAGACATAAAAATGCAAAGAACTTGGGGCGGAACATTTGAGGATTTAGATTTGAGTGGATTAGTTGATTATTTAGAAACATTCGGAAATCTTTTTGTAGATTTCTTTACGTATGGTGTTTTGAATAATGAGATTGGAGGAGATGGACCTGCGGGTGGTGAGTTTATTTCATTCTATAATGCGACTAATTGCTGGGTAATCGGAATACATACAAAAAGAGCTATGACCAGACATTATCAAGTTTCAAATTCTAATCATATCGAGATAAGAGGTTGTTTTTTAGATGAATGTTATTTACATGGAGGTAATGGACAAGGTTATGGTATTATTTTTGGTAATAACACTAGTCTAAGTTTAGCAGAGAACAACATTATGAAAGATTGCCGACATTCAATGATTGTCGGAGGAGACTCAAAATATAATGTTTTTGGATATAATTATTCAAGAGAACCTCATGAATCAGAAAACGGTGGAGGATGGTCTTATCATGACTATACTGCTGAAATTTGCTTACATGGGAGAGCTAACGAGGATATAAATATATTAACCCCGTCTTATAATTTATTTGAGGGAAATGAAGTTGGGACTATAATTGTTGATCATGTTTGGGGATCTAATGGTCCATATAATACTTTTATAAGAAACAGAGCAGATAATTATGGCTTCAGAATATTTTCAAGTCAAGGATACCAAAATTACTTGAATAATTATTTCAAATGTAGTGATTGGTACTTTTGCAATATGGTAGGTTATCCTTATCTGAATGATTCAGGAAACCAATGGAAACAAAATGTGTCATTCAAAAAGAAAAATTGGTGGGGAAAGATGAAGTACCATAATTACTGGGCAAATTCAAGTTTGTGGGAAACTGATAAATCTTATTATTTCACAGAAGAAAATAAACCTGATTTTTTTAATTTTGTCACTTTTCCCTTTCACCCTGCAGTTCATTCTAACCCTGCATCACAACGCTGGCATTCAGGTCTGAAACGTACAGTATCTAAGGGTCATGAAGGAGAGCTGTTTCCTACTGTAACTGATTCAGGCAGTGTCGTTATTAATGATATTAGAAGAATCCCTTCCGGGCAAATATGGAATCTTAAACCCGGCACTACAGTTACCTTTGGCCCTTTGGGCGGTCTTATCATCAATGGCTCGCTTAACGCTATCGGGACTTTGACTAATCCTATCACTTTCACACAGGCAGACAGTCATTTTTATGGAATTATTGCTTCTGGAGATTTTAATGTTCCAGGCAAAACAACTTTTACTTACTGTAATTTTTCTAATCTTAAGAGAAAGTTGTTTCCCACAGACACCTATGTTTTTCAATCATGGGTAAAAGAACAAGAGCAAATACAATTCACCAGATTCAACAATCCCTTGTCTTTTAGCCGATATGATGAAGCAAGCGTGAGAAACTGTACCTTTACCAATAATACTAGCGTTGAAGACAGTTTGATGGATGATTATTTCATTAATTGGCCTACACCAGGATGTATTAATCTCTTCTTATCAAGCATTGAAATATCTGACAATAAATTTGTCAATAACTCCACAGACCAATCAGGAGGAGCCATTGTCTCCCGGGACTCCTCACCCAAAATAGTCAATAATGTTTTTGAATGCAATACTGCCTCTGCGAATGGTGGAGCAATCTACTTGTACGGTGATAGTCCTTCCATTAAATTAATTGCAGGAAACTATTTCAAATTCAACCAGTCTGCTGAAAAAGGAGGGGCAATATATGCAAAACCTGATTCAATATTACTTCTTTTGAATAATACCTATTACCATAATTTGGCAAAATATGGTGGAGCAGTATCCTACACAGGTACAAGTTCAAACATCATATCTGATATGGAAATTTATCTTAATAACCTTCTCAGACCGGATGGTGCAGGTAGCAACTTGCATACATCATTTACCTTGTCAGGTAATAATCTCAGAAGTAGCTGTTTCATAGACAGCCTCTCAAATAACCTTGGAATATTCCCATCACCTGGAATTATTCCCACACTTTTGCAGAACAATCCACAAATAGCATTTAATGATACCCTTTATACACTAAATGTGAACTCTTCTTATACCAATTATAAAAAAATTAAAAATATAGATGAATTATATCAGAATCTCTTTCCTTTAACTGATCTTCTTGGCAAAAACAGAATAACCGGCCATGCTCTTGACTTAGGGGCAATTGAAGCTGATCTGAGTGAAATTGAAACCGTTGATACTCTTAACTTTGGAAATGTAGTTGTGACAGAAACAAAAACTGAGTTACTTTTTATAAAAAATTCTGGTTCCCTACCCTTAGTAGTAAATGGTATTCAATTACCTGCAGGATATGATATAGACAGTACTGCCACATTTCCTTTTACAATTGCTGCTCCACTACTTGAACAGGAATCTGATACACTTAAAGTAAGAATAGTATTCACTCCTACCTCAGCTCATGATAATTACAACGGGCTTTTAACTGTTTATTCTAACGATTATCGGGATTCTACCTATACCATCCAACTTCGAGGCACCGGTCTCGAACCAGAACTCGAATTCCCTGCGGCCTCCTATTCCCTTAAAAGCAAATCCGTCAATTATGATTCCTCAGCCACCTGTGACACAATCTATATCAAAAACATAGGTTTTGCTCCGCTTCGCATCGATTCTCTGATTGTTTCCGAGAATTTCGCTATTGCCAAGGGCGATACCATGCTGATCTCCCAGGTCAGAACAAACGAGGGCAAAGCACGCAGCCATTCTTCTAAAATAGTTGTCAGTAGGCAGTCAGCAGCGGGTAGTAGGGAAATGAACAGAAGCAACAACAATAAGAAAACATCCAACCGGTCACGCTCAGATATTTGGACTAACAGACTCGACACCCTTTATGTCCTGCCCGGTTACCAACAACAGATTTTCTTACGGTTCAATCCCTCCAAAAACGTTTTTATCCCGGGTACTCTTGTTGCTTATTCCAATGATGTCGAAGACAGCATTGCTACCATGAATATTATCGGAGAGGTGCTCTTACCGCAAATTGAGTTTTCTGATACTACCTTTACTCTGTCAGATTTCCCCGCTAATGATCAGTATTCTACCGGTCTCGAGTCCGTGCTGATCATCAACAACGGAGACGCTCCACTGATCATTGATTCTCTTACTGTCAGCAACAGTGCCTATTTCCAATATAGTTTGGGTGAGGTCACAGCAGTAGGAAATAGTCGTCAGACCTCAGTAAACAGGAAAAAGACTGTGTTGCAACCAACTGTTGCCTCATCGGGAAAAGACACATCAACACAAGCAAAACAAAAGTCTAAGCAACAATTGCGAAAAGTTCCCAACAACGCTTCTGCAAATACCCGCAAATCAACTCAGACATCCGATCAGCAAACCAGAAATACCAATAATAGAAAACTGCTCGACTCACCCAAATATAACAGAACTGACCCCGAATGGATAACCTCTATCAGCGATACAGTTTGTATTCCTGCACGTAGTCAAAAAACTCTGTATTTAAGCTTCAAACCCAATCAAATAAAACCATACAATACAATGCTTACCTTCAAATCCAATGCTCAGTATAATCCTGTTGCTACCCTCACTGTTTCAGGAGAAGGTGTGCCCATGTACATTGGTGGTGCAAATGGCTACTCCAATATTATTAACGATAACCAGACCTGGGTCTGTCCCCAAATAATCATTCAGGATACTGTTTTCGTTGCTCAGGGAGATACCCTTAATATCCATACTCTCCTTGATCCTGTGAATATTACTATCAGTGATGCCTACAAATTCAAAGTGTCGGGAAACCTGCTTGTTAATGCAGCTATGCAGGATACAGTCACCTTCGCACCAGCCGATACTACCGAAGGCTGGCGTGGCTTTGAATTCAAAGACAATCAAATTAACGGCTCTTCTGTTCTTAATCATGCCAAAATCTCCTATGCCAAAGCTTCCTTTGCCGACAAAAGAGATGGCGGTGCCATTAAACTGACCAACTATAACGATCTCAAAATTAATAACTCCCGGTTCTTCCGCAACAAGGCAGATAAGTACGCTGGTGTTATTTTGGCCAGTAACTCCGGTTTGTCTGTATTCCAAAGCACCTTTACCAACAACAAAGCTTCTTGGGGTGGAGTATTCTCCATCACAGGCTGTGATCCCATAATCGACAGTTGTCTTTTTGTTTCCAATAAAGTATCAAAAAATGGTGGTTTAATCCATGCAAACAACAGCTTCCCTCAACTAATCGATAATGTGATCAAATATACTTCAGCCGACAGCGGAGGAGTGATCTTTGTTATTAACAGTCAGAATAATTCTAAAGATCTGATTCTCACAAACAACATAATCACTAATAATAATGCCAATGTCGGTGGTGTACTCTATTCCCGCAGCTCCGATACTTCGCTTGAAAGAAACAGTATTTCTCAAAACATTTCTACAACTAACGGCGGTGCTTTATATTTGACCTCCTCCTGGTTCTCATCCAAGCAGGATACCCTCAAATATAATACCTGCAGCCTTAACGGCGGTGCTATCTTTGCCGATAATATGCAATGGTTCCTTCTTGATTCCGATACCCTGAGTTATAATACTGCTAACAGTTCTTCCAAAGGTGGAGCTGTCTATATCCAAAACAGTTCCACCTCAGAGATAAAAAGCAGTAATATCAGTGCCAACAAAGCCCGATACGGTGCCGGATTGTACTACTTCAATTCCAAAGTTAACATCCACACCAACAGTAAAATCCTGTATAATAAAACCAAAAACACAATTGATACCGATACAGGCAGCGGAGCCGGAATTTATCTCTCTTCCTGTACCCTCAACAATAATGTCATAAATACCAATGAAATCAGTAATAATTATTCTGCTCAGGGTGGCGGTATTCTTATCGACAACTCAAATGTTTCTCTAATCTCCAATTTCATCGAATCCAATCAAAGCCAAAACAGTGGAGCCGGCATCTTCGCCTCCACCTCGTTACTCACAGCAGACAATAATCATCTGACGGACAACCATTCAGTCTCCGGCTATGGCGGTGGAATTTATGCTACTTCTCTGTCAGCCGGTTCATCCCTGACTAATAATACCATTTATCAAAACACCTCTGTAAAAGGCGGTGGTGCATATCTTGATGCCTCTACTGCAATATTCTCTTATAATCCTGCTATCTCAGAAAATACTGCGACTCAGGGTGGAGCCGGTGTTTATTTCAAAAATTCGACCATAACTGCCATATCCAATGTCATAGCCCAGAATGTTTCAAGTCTTAGCAACGGCGGCGGAATTTACATTGAATCAGGGAAAACAAACTCCGTTTATCAAGCCAATACTGTTTCCGGCAATTCCGCCCAACATGGTGCAGGGTTATTTATCACCGGGGATACTGTTTTTTCCAATAGTAAA
>CAYQPF010000180.1:0-9206 GCA_964419225.1 uncultured Candidatus Cloacimonadota bacterium
GTGTTTTTTAACATCTTCCGGTTTGGGTTCAATCCTCCATCTGCATATTATCTCTTTTGTAGCTATTGGTTTTCCTGACTCGTATCTTTTAATATTAATTGATTGGTATCCTATTCTCTCATCATTATAACGAATTTTTTGAGGCTCCTTTGGGAGCAGAAGCATAAAATACTGAACAGTTATGCTGAAAGGCTCCTTGCCTCCTGTATATCCGTAATGACAACGGATATTTATATGATCCGAATACTCTCTCATCTGAATTATGGCGCTCAACTTTGACTCTAATCTGCCCTTTTTAACATTGTCAGGCAGGGGCCAGGCTAAGGTTACCTCATCCGAAAAGTATTTTGTCACATCAATAAATGATGAATTGTCTGAATTACTTCTTGAATCAATATCAAATGTCTGTACTGCAGAGATCTTCAGATTTTTTTCAATTGCTTTATATATTGGATCACCTGTGTCTGCCTGAAAGTTATTTACAATCTGTTGCATGATAAGTTGTTTGCCCGATCTTACAAACCTTATTACAACAGGTGGTGTTCTTAGTTGACCAGCTGCATAAACCTTTGCTGAGGGTTCACTGATATCAATGATCCTGGACCCGAACAGAATATTTCTGCCTAATAACGAGTCAGGAATTTCTAACTGATAACCCCTGTCCTTTTTAATCTTAAAGAAACTATTCTGGGCAACTAAAGAAATTGGAGTAATTATAAGCAAGACAAGGAATAAATATAATCTGCTCATATCTTACTTTGGGGTAAATTTGTAACTTAACTTATAAAGGTTACCCTCTTTTACAATGTTATGTGTTGATGGTATGTTTTTCATAAAATATTTAGAACTACTTGAAAGCCATACGTCAAAACTTATTGACGGGATAACATCATCCAGATTGAATGTACCTTCGAGGCGGACCAGATTGATCTCGATAACATCAAATATCAGAGAATATGTTGTTTGTGATATTTGTCCATTAGTAAGTTTAGAGTCTATGTGCCACTGTTTATTACCATTCGTACCTGTTTCCCAGTCAATTTTCTTGACAAGTTTTGCTGTAAACTTCTGGGGAGAAGCTGTAACCTTTCCCCTTCTAATATTTTCACCATCTGCTACAAATCTTACCAATGAGTCGGAGGGACTGAAATACCTTGTAGTTTTCCCAACTCCATAATCTGCTATAACAGTGTCAGTGTTAGCAAAATTGAGCAATTCTGCCAATCTCAGGATATCTCCTCCCGGCGAGTTGGAATTACAGAGAAAAGCAGTATTATAAGACATATTCCGGAATGTTTTTAAATAATTTGCCCTGCCGGCAATCTTATCCATATTAAGAGTAACCTTACCTGCATATGTCCCATCTGTTGCCTTTATTGCCTGCTCAATAATAAAACCTGCTCCTCCCAATAACGCAGGGGATCTAAGTAAAGTGGTGAAATCAATCACAGGATCACTGATTTTTAAGTTTGCGAAAGATGTTTCCGCCGATACTATAAAACTTTTAACAGTAACAGGAACCAGTGTAAATTTCAAATTCTGACTAAATCCGGCATTATCTTTTTTTCTGAATTTAACTTCAAATGTTTTTTGCTTAACACCTTTTGGAATCGTAATTGTATTTGAATTGCCGCCATTAATAGAAAAATCTGACCCGATTGTCAAGCCTCCCTCAATATTCAGCCGGACATCCGTGTCAACTCTTAACGCTTCTGTCAGATTAAGCTCATAAATTATTGTCTCTTCAAGAAAAGGGTTAGTAAATCTGTTTTGCTCGCCGGGTTTAAAGCTTAAAGTAGGCAGAATTATCTCTTTTGTTATGTTTAATCTGAATTCACTGTTTAGTTCCGGCTGTATTGCATATTGCCGTCCGGGAGCCAATAAGCATTTTATATCAAGTAATTCATCATAGATATTGTCTTTAAGTATTGATATATTGAACGATGCTTCGCTTGAACCGGCAGGTATGGTTACTGAATTGGCATCAACTGTATAATGTTCTCCTTTAATAGCCGATCCTGTAAAATCACATTTAATTGTTACCTCTTTCTGCAAGGGTTTTGATAATAATATTTTCACATTGTATGTCCCGGCATCAGCTTTAATTGTAGCTGCTGCGTTTTCAAAAGATGCTGTTGGTGTAAATATTCGTGTCTCTTCTATTTTCTCACATGCCTGGAAAACTATAAACAGAGTAAGAAACAGTGACAGATTAAAAATAAATTTATTATTCATGTAGTTAATAATTATAGAGTTAGAATCCCAATACTAAAACCTGCATTAGACCAGTTCATTGAATCCGATGCAAATATGTTTCCAGCAAAAAATCTGGCATATCCTTGCATCTTTGACCTTCCAAAACTTAATGGGAAAGTATACTTAACTTCAAGACTCCCATCTAAAGTTTTTTTGTTGTGAAATTCAAGGTCCGGTTGTAATACCTGAGTTGAAACCTCTGTTTGAGTAGCCAATATAAGAACATTGTTTGATGGAACACCTGCAACAGCTCTAAATACAAAATCAATACAGTGATGTTTCTTGTCCAGTAATGAATACGAACCGTTCAATCCGGCAAATACTTTAGATACACTATATTGTGAATAAGGTAAATAATAATAATTATTAAATTCATTATAGGAAGCGACAAAACCAATGTTCCATAAATAACCTATATTATCATTATTGCTCGAATAAAGTTTATAATCGGCTGACAAATCTTTGGTTTTAACAATAAACCGATTTATGTATTTATATGTGGTTTCCCATGTCTCTGTTACCTCATTTGTCTGTGGATCTCTGCTGCTTATCAATGATTGCCGGAACTCATCAGCTCCTCCGTCAAGTATCGATCCTCTTATTTTCAAATCATGAGTGTATTTTCCCGACCTTAAAATTAAATTAGTAAGAAGAGAGTAATTATACGAGTTATACGAACCAGGGCTTTGTTTTTTGTTACCCAATGTTTCCTGCCTTTGAGAGTCAAATCCGATTGAAGTCAACCAATTGATCTTTTTGCTAATATAATTGTACTGGATAGCACCTCCCATATATCCACTTACAAACTGTCTCTGGAAGCCCAAATACCCCCCTATTTTCCCATCAACATGTTCTAATCCAATAAAATCGTAATATTTCAAATTTGGATTAGTCTGAACTGTTGATAGGCTTGGCATCTTCTCTTTTTCAAATCTGTACTTTACATTTATACCTATGGTATGTGTCTTGCTGAAAGAATAAGTAAGTGATGGTAACAATGAGTAATCTAAAAGATATGATCTGGATCTTGGATCTCTTTGCCTTGCCATGTCTGCTACCTTATAATCAAATTCAACACCAATGTTGAATTTTCCAAAGTTAGATGTATACACCTTTACATTAAGATCAAAACGCTGTGTCTCATAATTTCCTTTAACACTACTGCCATAAATATATGGATTCGAGTTATATGTGTGAAAGACATCTGACCATGCGCGGTCAAGTTCTCTTTCTCTTGTAAAAATGAAGCTCCCTTTTACATACAATTTTTGGTTGAACTTATCATACCTTTCTGTTCTGAATTGTAAAGCATTTCTTGCAGATCCTTCCTGTGTCTTATGGTAATCACCGGAACCGGTAATAAGACCAAGAGTTGTAAAACTACCTGTGTTTACATGACTAAATCCCATTCCTGCTGCGTTTCCTGTAACGTTCCAATTTTGATTTAAAATCTGCATCTCTCTCTCCTTTACAGTACCGGGATATGTAATGGAATCTCTGTTCTGAGCAACTAAAGCTCCGTTGGATATCAAAGTCAGATATATAAGCGTTGTTAAACAAATTCTCTTCATGTTTGTCTAGTTAATCAGTTCAGGTTTATCATATTTTTTAGGAGTAGGATCCAGTGTAATTACAAAATCCTCTGTACTGTTGTTGCTGTCTTTTATTTTGACAACACCGTTAATGGTACTTACTACTTTACGCTCTAAAGATTCATGAGTATAGCCGCTTGTTGTGTTCACAAATGTGTATCCCGCATCGATTATAAACTGAAGCCTTTTCAAATTAACATCAGGACCTGTCCCTACGTTATTTTTTAAACATTCTACTCCATCAAGTACTGATGTTGTTGGTATCTTACGGAACCTCTCTCCTGATGTCTTACCTGGAGCATATACTTCTGGCCAAGTCATTATATCTTCGCTTGTCTCAAACAGAAAAACCCCATTTCCTCCTCCTGTAAGCAGGTTCAGGAATTTTACTGTTGTAGAATTAGATACAAGTGGCAAGGCTTTCACATCGGGATTTCCAGAACCATCAGTATCCTTTACTTCAAAATCAGCAAAAGATAAGTCTACTGATGTAGATGCACTTGTCCTGTGATCCCTTGCTCCCTTAGCTGCAATAACAATACTCTTTCCTGGTTCTATAGGATAATCTTTCCCTGTCCCGGGGAATTTACATATTTGTCTTGCATAGATGAAGTCCGGGTTATCCTTTGCAGGATATGCCGGTGTACTCATAGATTCTGTAAGTCCAATATATTTTCCATCTATATAAGATGTTTCTTCTGATGTGTTAAAAATTTCAATATATGCATCAGTGGTATAATTTTTATTAGCATTATCCTTAGTACCTGTAAAGTACACCTTAGAAATCAGCAAACTTTTAAGTACAATTTTTTCAAGAACCAGACTTATATCTTTGGCAGAATATATCTGTTGCTTATTAAGTACTGCTGTAATCAAAACCTTTGCTTTATCTTCTACCGGCTCAGGATTATTTATCATTGTCTTGTATTCGGCACCAGTTATCTCCCAACTTGTTGTAATATTATATTCATCGGGGATAAGATTGGTAATGTTTGCAAAACCCTGCGCATCTGTTGTGACCTTATATGTATTAGACACACTGGCAAATATTATTTCTTTGCTTGCATATTTTATAGATGATTTGATGTTTGCAGGTAAAATTACACCCACTTTTATTGTACTGATTGGTTGAGGTATTTCTCGTATGCAAGACGCAGACAAAACAATCAGCAATATTAATATTATTAGTTCTTTAACTCTTTTCATAATTAAAATTTATCATATTTTTATAAATAACTCCATCCCAAAAGAGAAAGTACCAGTGTTTCTCTCAGTTAAAGTACCGGAATTGCTACTTGATTGATATGGAGTATAGAAAAATGCATTATTGACAAAAAATGAAAATCCAAGAGATTTTGAAATATCCTTTGACAAACGAGCCATGATAATCCAGATTGGAGGCTGTGTTATCGCCTCTGGTGTAGTTGGATTCTTTCTCTGATCTGACAATAATATTCCTTTTATTCTATACTCTGGATCATCAAGCATTTCCGAAGTTATCTTATGATATGAAAGGTCAGTGTCTATCCATCCTGTCGGATCTACTTTCTGATTTGTTGTTTTTGAATAGTTGTACCATATTATCTGACCTGTAATGGATGCAACCATTTTCATTTTTGGTATATTGGTAACAATTCTAAGAACATTACTGAATCTTCTTTGTATAGATTTTGACCTACCGGAAGGATACTCCAATTTAAACGGCGGTGTATTTGAACCACCCTGACCATAAACAGATGAAGGCGCTATACCTGTTGGTGATGAGAAGTCACGTCCGTTATCCCAACTTTGAGTCTCCATATATGCTCCACTTAAGTAAAATGATGTTCTTAAAGACTTTATATGTCCGAAGTCAAAGTCAAATTCTACTCCTCTGTCCAGATTTGCCTGTGTGTTTCCGGTTCTTCCTGTTGTTGTAAATACTGTATCAACTCTTGCCGGATTTTTCCAGTCAACAATTGGCTTTTGACCAGGAATAATAATTAATCCTTTATTTGCAGTGTAATAATTAGAATTATATGTAATGTATTCAGTAAAATTCCCGAACCCATTAGGCATAAAATCATTATATCCAACAATTGAAAATTTCATATTATTTGGTAGAGCAATATCAAATCCTAATTCGGAACGAGTGTTTGTTGCATTTTTCAAATCGTTGTTCCTCTGCACATAAATAATATTTGTATTATATATGACAAGCTGATTTGCAATGGTTGTTGGGAGATATCTGACTGATTCTCTGTCGCTATAATTTGGTTCAGGATATAAATGTGACAAACCAGGTGTCTTTGAATTTAGTCCCCAGCCCCCTCTTATTTCCAGCCAGTTTAGGAGATTAAGAGAGGCATTTATTCGTGGGGAGAATGATGAAACTTGTTCTGCTATACCTGGTTGCATCATATTAAACCTTATGCCGGCCTGTATTTTAAAGTTAACTTGTTCAGAAAATTTTAACTCAATATTATCTTCTACAAATGCCGATATCTGATTTAAAGAGGGTATATCATAATATGGTCTTGGTCTTCCGTTACTATTTGGTCTTATTGGATAATTATCATCATCATTGTAAAATCCCCTTGCTTTATTTTCTTCCCATTTGTACTCGACCCCCATGTTAAATCGTTGATGGAGCTTTTTAACGTTTGCACTGAAGGCATTTGTTACTTTTGCAAATAAGCTTCTGGGACGACCGATTGTTCCGCCTGATGCCTTATATGAATTAGTAATATATGGTATTTCGTAATATCCAGGCGTGAGAGCAGTTATAACTGGAAGCCCACCTCCAGCAGAAACGGTTGTAGAATTTCTTGATTCACTTATTGATTCACTATATCCAAGTGAATATGAAAGAGTTCTCATCAATGGTGCGTTAACACTTATTTTACCATTATGACTAATCCTCAGAGATAGTGATTTCTGACTATTTATTGTTCCCTCAGAAATTATATCCGGATCATCTTTTCTTGTATCAATCAGGCTGTTAATATTAACCTTCGTCGTCGTATACCAAAGTTTACCAATCGTTTTACTGTATGCAACTCCTCCCGAAACTCTGTCAAAAGAAGAGCTTTTTTCTCTTGGATCTCCCCATGCCTGAACATAATCGAAGTTAACATTTAGATTTCCCTTTTTCTTTCCAAGGTTCCATCCTTTTCCAAAAGATGCATTTAGATTACTTGGATTTATCTTTGCTCTTATTTCATAAGGTGTATATCCAGATTTTGTGTTTACTAGCACTGCTCCTGAAGCCAGATCTCCGTATTCAGCAGAAGGAATTCCTCGTATAACTTCCACTGACTCTATATTATCTGCCCCTATTTGTCTTAAGTCAACCCCTGTTGCTCCGGTAGAGTTTATTGCTGTTTTGTCCTTAAGGCTTGCATTATCGGATACCGGAATCCCATCTACAAGAATTGATGTTCCAAATGCATTGTTGGCACTGTTAGAATTCAGTGTTCGTATTGTTAATTTCTCAGCTGAAGTCATATCGCTGACACCAGAAACGAGTTGTCCTGGCAGTAACTGCATAATATCCTTTAAACTGGTGGCTTGTAAGTGATCCATTGCCTGTCTGCCAATTTTAGAACTTGTTGAAGTTCCTGCTGCACTCGCTTTTGCAACAACAGTTACCTCTTCAAGCTGAAGAGATGTTGGCTGTAGAGCAACCCTTATATCTAAAGGGATGTTAATCTTAATAGTGACCGAATAAGTTTCATATCCCAGCATTTGTATCTCTAATGCTGCTTCTCCTGATGGAACATTTTTTAAAATTGCTATTCCGTCAAGATCTGCTACACCATAAATTCCATAATTTTTCAACAGACAAGAGGCTCCTATAACTGGTTCCTTTGTAAGACTGTCCAGAATTGTAACTCTTACGGATGTTGCTTTAGGGACTGGTGCCTGTTTTGATTGTTCCACTTTTTGCGTGGTCTTAAAGATGAGTATAACTTTGTTATTCAGTTCATAACTAAACCCTGTATTTGCTAAAATGCTTCTTAATACTACATTCAGGTCAACATTTTCTGCTGAATAGGTAATCCCTTTTACGGCTTTTAAATCTAAACCTTTAAATAGATAACCATAACCTGTCTGTTTCTCAATCTGCTTTAAACACTCGTCAAGTGTTGCATTATGCACATCAAATACTTTCACTTGCTGTCCATTGGCATTGGATGTCAATAAAATAGCAATAATAAGTACTAAAAGTGACAATAGAGACTGGATACTTTTTTTCATAATTAGTTTTTATATTGAGAATTTTATTTGGTTTTTACTTTTAGAATACCGTTTTCTAAAGAAAAGACTACATCAGATACTTTTTCAAGTTGTTCTAGTATAATTCCAAGATTGTCATTAAGCGGGACCTTTCCTGTAAAAACCTCATTCCCTGCTGATTTATCTAGTAATTCAACTTTTATATCATATCGCCTTTGTATAATGTTAAGTATTGCTGAGAGAGACATGTTTTCAATTCTAAGAACATCATCTCTCCAAGATGTATATAAATCTGTATCTACACTTTCAACATTTACAGAATGGTCTTCCTTATTGTATCTATACTGCTCTCCTGCTTTTATTCTGATGGTTGAAAGTTGTTTGCCGGGGATTTCTATTGATCCTGAAACAAGTGTTGTTGCAGTTATTTTTTCTTCCGGATATGCATTTACATTAAATTTTGTTCCCAGGACACGCACCTCATAATCTGAAGTCTCAACAATAAATGGTTTGTTTTCGTCTCTGGTGACATCAAATAAAGCCTCTCCTGTAATTATCACCCTTCTCTCTGATGATGTGAATGATACAGGATAGCTTAATTTACTAAGTGCATTTAACCAGACTTTAGTACCATCACTCAAAACAAGAGAGTAAGAGCGTCCTTTTGGAATTGACAGTTCGTTATATTCTGTTTTGAAAGATTTCTGCTTTAGAATTTCAGATTGCAAATTTGTTGATTCATAAGAGATCTCTCCTTTTTCTGAATCTACTTTAATTCCTGTAAGCTTTTTTTCAAAATTCTTTAAAGAATCCACTTCTAGAATTTCTCCGGAGGCAAGTTTGAGAGTTACTGCCCCTTGCGCCGGCATTAGATTGACAGGTATCTCTCCTGTCATTACACCTTTATTGGATGTATTATAATTATTCAATAAGGTAAAAAAGATGATTAGTGATGCTGCCGCAGTAGAATAAACAGCTATTTTCTCAGCATTTGCCCTGAACCAAAATTTGATCCATTTTTTTCTGGTATTGATTTTAGAAATCGACGACTTCCTCTCCACATATTCTTTTACCAGCGAGTCAGTTGGTCCTTCAAGAATCTTTCCAGCCAATTCACGTGCATCCTCTATTGCTTTTTTG
>CAYQPF010000181.1:0-9107 GCA_964419225.1 uncultured Candidatus Cloacimonadota bacterium
CAACCAAAAAAAGTTCCTCCCGGACTTGGAATATGAATTGAATAAACTTGGAATTGAAGGCCAGAATTTCCCAATAGAACATAAAGGGAATCACTTTGCGTAAGTATTATGTCGTCAAAACCATCACCATTGAAGTCAACATTAGCAATAGGATACATACAGCACATTGATTGCGGTAATAAAAATGATGCTGAAGGCGTCGTACTAAAATCTGTACCCCCCAGGTAAACATTAAGAAATAGTGGATCATCATTTTGATTCACTATTTCTGATAGTATTAAATCAGGTATAGTATCCCCATTGATATCCCCGATGGCGTAAATAGCACCAAGTCTCGATGTAGGATGCTCTCCTTGAAAATGAACATCTACAGTCGTATTCATAGGATTTCCACCGTAAAGAATGTCCACATTGCCCGACCAATCCTCCCAAGGAACATCAAAACATACAATATCATCAAAGCCGTCATTATTAAAATCACAACCAGGATTTAGACATACAAAACCTCCCCAATAAGGACAACCTATGAACATATCTGGTGAATTATGTAGTGTATCTCCTTCAATGGAAATTGTGGCATACATTGCTTCAGCACTTTGATAAGTTGTTACCAAGTCATTCCACCCGTCTCCATTAAGGTCTCCATAGAAAGAGGCTACAGCACCGGACATTATTGTGTCATTCCCTGGAAAAATAATATCCGGATATTCCGAAGGCTGATGCTTACCTAAATACAAACCAAAATCAACACCATTCATACCAGGACGATGATAAGGCTGAATATAATCCATAAAGCCATCATGATTTATGTCAGAGCTTCTACGATAAGAAGATTGACTAAATGAAAATGACATTGGTCCTATATATTGTCCGTTTGAGGGTAGTTCGAATTGCCCTATAACCACTAAGGAATCCTGTGCAAAGAGTGTACCCAGACCTAAAAATATCAGAATAACTATTACGCCCATCATTAGTTTCCCAAAATTATTGTGTAGCAAATTGGGCATTATTGCCTCCGCTTTTTATAATTATTTGTTCTTGCTTTGTGGAATTTGGACAGAATAATCCTGCTTTCAGCAGATGGCATCAACACGCCACAGTATCCCTTCATATACTTGCTCCAATTCTTCTTTTCGATGGTACAAATTTAACGAAGTATCTTTTCTATAGTCAAGATAAATCTTTGTTGAATTTTTCACAAGGGTATTTATACTATAGTTTAATTTTTTAGTTGCAGAAGTTTACTATATTGAAAATACCCATATCCTCATATTATAAGACCTTATTATGAATAAATTTTCAAATATTGGCCTCTCTCACACTATTCGTGCAAATTAGTGTCCATTAGTGGTTAAACTCTCGAAAAGCATCTCTTCCAACACTTTGCACTTTAATTGGGCAAGCTGCCCAATCTCCCGGGAGAGACCTGGATTCTGGGCGTCCTGCCTTAGAACAAGAGAACGATCAGAGGATGAGTTGTTCTCTCTACATCCCCCTGACACGTCCGACTTGTCTGACCTGTCCGACTCCAATCCTAATTCCGCAATCACTTCTCCATCACCTCTGCCCCCTGCCTACTGCACACTGTCCACTGATTACCCTTTCCTCCCTTGGTGTTCATGCTGTATTTTACGAATCTTAAACAATATGGGAATTGCAGACGTCTCGTCTGCACAAATATTGCCATTTTAGACTTCGGCAGTTACCAACCGACGGGACGTCGGTTATTCCCAAAAAAAAGGCGACACCCAGGTTCGCCCCTACGAGATTAATGAAACCGGCTTAAAGGCATGGTTCCAGCTTGCCAGCCGTGGGAGGCTGCCCCTACAATTCCACTTGTACCCGAATCCTGGCATCTATCTTACTTCAACATAATTACATGTTTATACAATTTATCTTGACATTACATTGTAATAATATTATAAACAAATTGTTAAATGTCTAAATGTAAAAGGAGAAAGGCATATGAACAAATTTAATCAAGATGGCAAAGAGTTTAAACTGATGAATCCCAAGGTGGATTTTGTCTTTAAAAGCATCTTTGGAAATCAAAAGCATTCTAAAATTTTAGTCGATTTTTTGAATGCAGTGTTTCGTTTAACCAACGATGATAAAATAGTCGAAGTAAAAATTCAAAATCCTCATTTGGATAAGAAGCATATGGAGGATAAATATTCCATTCTCGATGTTAAAGCTAAAGCAAATGATAATACCCTAATTAATATCGAAATTCAGGTAGTTAAAAATGATATGATTGCACGCTCTTTATATTATCTGAGTAAAATGATATCGGGTCAGCTAAAGGAAAAAGAGGACTATTCCAAGATACTGAAAACTGTTACAATAAACCTTTTGGACTTTATTATTCTGAAAAATACTGACAGAATTCATAATGCTTTCTTCTTCAAAGAATATGAAACAAATATGCTCTTGACGAATCTAGCCGAAATCCATTTTATTGAATTTCCTAAGTTAGGGAGGGAACAGTCTGTAAAGGAATTACCTTTGTTAGACTGGATCAAATTCATAAACTTTCCTGAGAGTAAGGAGGTTGAGGAGATCATGAAAAAGAATGCAAGTATCCAGGAAGCCAGGAATCTACTCTACAATCTGAGTATGGATCCAGAGGCTCGTGAAATATATGAAAACAGGGAAAAAGCTGCCAGAGACTGGTATTCCAGCTTGGAAGTAGCCAAGAATGAGGGAATAGAGAAAGGTAAGGCAGAGATAGCTTTAAAAATGTTGAAATCAGGAATGTCCATAGAGGATATTGTCAGATTTACAGGACTAGCTGATGAAATGGTTCAGGAAATATTGAAAAAAGGGAAAGAATTATAACAGTACAGAGACAGGGTATGCCCTGTCTCTACTTATGATCGAAAAAATCCATACAGCATTACGTTCTCATATTGAACCGACGGGACGTCGGATATTCTTAATCTTATATTCATATGATCGGGCGAACACACAGGTTCGCCCCTACTGATATCGGCAAAGACTATCACAATACTGGCATTTTCTCATGCCTGACTCGTCCGACTTGTCTGACCTGTCCGACTCCAATCCTAATTCCGCAATCACTTCTCCATCACCTCTGCCCCCTGCCTACTGCACACTGTCCACTGATTACCCTTTTTCCCCTTCGTGTTCCACTCGGTGGGCTTCGGTGGCTAATTTCTTAAAAAGTGTCTTTCCTGGCTCTCTGATCTGTTTTTTCGCTTATTCCCACTTATTCATTGACATTAACAAAAAGATTATATATTTGTTATGCGGAGGGTTTCAATTATGAAAAATACTTCGAATATAGAAAATATAGTCAATAATGACTCGATTTATAAAGGTCTTTTTGAGGATTCTCCCATCGCGATGTGGCTGGAAGATTTCTCTGAACTCAAGAAAGTGATCGACAAACTGAAGCACAAAGGTATTGAAAACTTTGCTGAATATTTGGATCAGCATCCGGAAATCATCTACCAATGCGAGTTAATGATCAAAGTCATAGACATCAATAAAAAGTCTTTGGAAGTTTTCAAAGCTCGTAACAAAGAGGAGATCATCGATAATATCAAAAAAATTATCAAAGATGAAACTGCTGTTATTGTTAAAGAAGAACTTGTCGCTATCGCCGAAGGAAGAAATACTTTCGAAAGCGAAGGCATTAATTATAAACTTAACGGCGAAAAAATGTTCATCTCCCTGCGTTGGACAGTTTTGCCCGGCTATGAAAATGATTGCTCCCGAGTGATCGTTTCAATTATTGACATCACAGAACAGAAAGTCGCCGAACAGCAAAGAAATATGCTCATCATGGAACTGCAGTCCGCCTTGAATAAGGTGAAAAATCTCAGTGGTCTGCTTCCTATCTGTTCTTCCTGTAAAAAGATCAGAGATGATCGCGGATATTGGCAATCTGTGGAAAACTTCCTGCAGAAACATACTGATGTGGACTTCAGTCACAGTATTTGCCCGGCTTGTGCTAAAAGCCTTTATCCGGAAATGTTCGAGGATAATAATAAATAAAAAATAGATCGGAGGAACTATGAATCTCGTATTAATGGGAATTCAAGGCAGCGGAAAAGGCACTCAGGCCAAACTGCTCAGCCAAAAACTAAACCTTACTCATATCAATGTGGGTGATCTCTTCAGAACCAATATCAAACAACAAACCGAATTCGGTAAAACGGTAATGCAATTCATCAATAAAGGTGAACTCGTACCCGATAATTACGTATTCCAATTAATTGAAACCGAATTGAAAGGCAAATTGAATAACTTCATTCTCGACGGCTTCCCTAGAACTACAGATCAGGGAGATTATCTGGTGAACAATGCCAAAATCGATAAAGTCATCCTCTTCGATTTAAGTGATGAAATCGCTACCGAAAGAATGCTGGCCAGAAGAAACTGTAAAAATTGTCACAAGGACTACAATCTTCTTGCAAATGCTCCCAAAGTGGAAGATGTTTGTGATGCTTGCGGTGGTGAACTAGTGAAAAGATCTGACGATACTCTCGAAGCTATCAAAACCAGATTGGACGCTTTCCATCAGGAAACACAACCCGTAATAGATTTCTTTACCGAAAAAGGCTTAATGCTTACCATTGATGCCAATCAACCTATCGAAACAATTCATAACCAAGTCTTGCAAAATCTTTAGACTTATATATGAATGATTTAATATTGAAATACGAATCTTCTGAAAGTGAAAGAATAGATAAATATCTGCAGAGCCTGAATCTGGAAAATCTCTATTCCAGGAATCTGATCGATCTGCTGATCGCCCAGGGTGATGTCCTCGTTAACGACAAAATCTGTAAAAAAAGTCACAAACTCAAAAACGGTGACCAGATTCAGTTAAAATTGCCGGAACCTCAATCCGCAGCCGTGCTGCCCGAAGATATTCCCCTGAATATCCTCTATGAGGACGAATACCTCGCAATCATCGATAAACCCGCTGGGATGACCATTCACCCTGCTCCGGGCAACAGGACAGGTACACTTGTCAATGCCCTCCTCCAACGCTATGAAGAAATCGCCGAACTCGATAGCGAACGGCCCGGGATCGTCCACCGTCTCGATAAAGATACCTCCGGACTTGTCCTCATCGCTAAAACCAAAAAAGTACACTTCCTCCTGACAGAACTCTTCCGCAACAGAGAAATTAAAAAGTACTATAAAGCTATCCTCGTCGGACATCTAAAAGAAACAGAAGGTACTATCGAAAACTATATCGAAAGAAGCCATAAAGACCGTAAAAAAATGATAGTTTCCTCCACAGGAAGACTCTCTGTCACCCATTATAAAGTGGAAAAAAACTACGGTTGCTTCAGTTTTGTCGATATAGAATTGGAAACAGGACGAACTCATCAAATCAGAGTTCACTTCTCTCATCTGGGTTGCCCTGTCCTCGGAGACACAACTTATAACAATCTGGACAGAACTTTAAGCCAGATTCCTGCTAATCTGCAAAGAAAAATAAAACTATTGTTGACAAATAAACTGAAAAGACAAGCATTACATTCTTATAAGCTTGTATTCAAGCATCCCGTATTAGAAAGTACTATCTGTGTGGAATCTCCACTACCGGATGATATTGCTTACTCGCTTGATTTTATTAAACAAAATTTCTCTTTAGAATGAGGTGTTTATGAAACCCTTGATTATGGTTGTTGATGATGAACCAGTGAACAGAATGATTCTGACAAAGACATTCAGTGATACAGACTATAGAACAAAAGAATGTGCTTCAGGTGAAGAAGCCATAGCTTTTTTAGAAGATGAAGTACCGGATATTATTCTTCTTGATATTATGATGCCCGGTATTGATGGATTTGAAGTCTGCGAAAAGATTAAATCTAATCCGCGTACTTTTGATATCCCTGTGATCATCATAACAGCCCTGTCTGATAAGATTTCCCGCTTACGCGGCTTACAACTCGGTGCTGCAGACATCATCACCAAACCCTTTGATTTACCTGAAATCAGACTGAAAGTTAATCTCCATCTGAAAATGAGAAACCTCTATCTGGAAGTAAAGAAACATAACGAAAATATCAAAAAAGATATTCTGGCTGCACGTAAACTGCAGATGAATCTCTTACCCGAAAATAATGTTGACCTTAATGAAAACTATCATTTTTCCTATGAATATTACCCCTGCGATTCTTTAGGCGGTGATTTCCTCGATATTTTCCCTCTGGATGATGATACTTTCTGCTTCTATATTGCCGATGTCTCCGGACATGGTGTCGCATCTTCCCTGGTTACTATCTTTCTCAAAGAATTCTTCAATCAGAACAGAAAGAAGATCAAAGATACCTACGACCCAGGTCAAATCCTGACCCTTATCAATAAAGCTCTTATCAACATTAACTTTGAAGACCGCTACATGACTCTCTTCGTCGGACTGGTTAATGTTAAAACAAATAAACTTAACTGGGCTTCCGCCGGACCCAACACCACCCCTATCTTGTTCTCAAAAGACAGCATATCCTTCCTGGAAAACCAGGCTATGGCTATCGGCTGGCTCATGGATCTCACCTGGGACAGTCATGAACTCGATATTCCGGAAGACAGTTTCCTCATGTTCTACTCGGATGCTGCTGTGGAATTGAAAAACCCTATGGGTGATGTGCTGAATGCCGAAGGTTTGCTCGAAATGCTCAAGGCCTGCAATATCCATGAACACGGTGATTTCCAGTTAGTAATACAATATTTAATGGAATATAGTGAAGATGTGAGCTTCCAGGATGACTTGTCTTTGGTAGGATTACGCAGGAAATAATGGTATCCCCGAGCCGACTTGAACGGCTGACCTTTTCCTTAGGAGGGAACTGCTCTATCCAACTGAGCTACGGGGACACATTAGGCAGTCTTATTAATTAGCGTTTTATGTCAAGTAAAGAACCAAATTTTAGCGGGGATCATATATGAAATTAGCAGTTGTCGGTGCAACTGGTGAAGTCGGAAGAATGATGTTGAAATGTCTCGAAGAGCAAAATATTCTGGTTTCTGAACTTTATCTTTATGCTTCTGCCAGATCACAGGGGCAAAAACTTTTCTTCAATAACAAAGAATATACAGTTCAAACCTTAACCAAAGAAAGCATGCAGCAGAATTATGATTTTCTTCTTTTTTCTGCCGGTGGTAAAACAGCTCTTGAATATGCTCCGGTTGCGGCTCAGGCGGGGAATACTATCATTGATAATTCTTCAGCCTTTCGTCAGCAGGCAGGTATTCCTTTAATAGTACCGGAAATTAATGGCGAAGTAATTAAAGGTTATCAGGGGATAATTGCCAATCCTAATTGCTCCACGATCCAGATGGTCTTACCATTAAATGTACTGCATCAGGAATTCGGGTTGAAGAAAGTAATAGTCAGCACCTACCAGTCGGTTTCCGGTGCGGGACATAAAGGAATTGATACTCTCATGGCTCAGCGAAACGGCTCGGAGATCATTGATCCTTTCTCTCAGAAAATTGACCTTAATGTTCTGCCTCAGGTGGACAGAATGCTTGACAACGGTTATTGCTTTGAAGAAGAAAAAATGCATTTTGAAACAAGAAAGATCCTGAACATCCCCGATCTGCTGATCAGTGCCACCACGGTCAGAGTCCCTGTTCTTTATGGACATAGTGAGACCATCTATGCCGAGTTTGCACAGGATGTCGATCTGGCTCAGGCTCAAAAAGCTCTCCAGCATTCAACTTCCATCAAATTCTACTCGGATACGATTATTACCCCGATCGATGTTGTCGATTCGGATGACAGCCATGTCTGCCGTCTAAGAATGGGTGTGGATAATAAATCTCTAAATTTCTGGTGTGTGGGTAATAATGTCCGCCTCGGTGCCGCCACTAACGCCGTACGTATCTTGAAGTATTTGATTTCATAGTGTTGCTGGCATTCTCCAATCAGCATTTTTAAAAAAAATCTGCTAATTCTCCTGATCAGTGAAAATCAGTGTTGATCAGTGACTAACCTCTCTAAAAGCATCTCCTCTCTTTTCTACTATCCACGAATTACACTAATTTCACTAATTATGATATTTGTCTCTTCTCCTAATTCGTTTAATTCGTACAATTCGCGGTTAAATATCTCTAGAAATTGTCTCTTCCTGCCACATCTTTCAACACCACTCTTCTACTTACAATAATCTACCTTGTTTCAACTACTCTTATCCCTTAATACTAGAAATTTCTCTCTCTCATCTCCTAATTCGAGTAATTCGTACAATTCGCGGTTAAATATCTCTAGAAATTGTCTCTTCCTGCCACATCTTTCAACACCACTCTTCTACTTACAATAATCTACCTTGTTTCAACTACTCTTATCCCTTAATACTAGAAATTTCTCTCTCTCATCTCCTAATTCGAGTAATTCGTGAAATCCGTGGAGAACACTCTCGAAAAGCGTCTCCCATTAATAATTATTTCAGATTAACCATTTCCTCGATCGAAACTGTATCAGCCTTATTATGCTTTCTATTCTGATTAACCAACAATTCCCCCAGCAGTCCGACAGAAATAAACTGGAAGCCGGAGAGAATGAGCAGCATACTCAGAAAGAGAATAGGTCTGTTGTAGAGCGGAGTATTAAAAAAGTACTTGAGAATGGTCAAATATGCCCCGATCACAGCTCCTGAGAAGGATAGAACCGTACCTATCCCGCCAAATAAATACAGAGGACTGCGACAGAAAGATGTGACCAGTTTCACGGTCATCAGATCAAGATAACCCCGCAGATAACGTTCGAACCCGTACTTGGATTTACCGAAAGTTCGTGCTCTGTGCTCTACAGGAATCTCTGCCACCTTAAATCCTTTAGCATGTGCAAGTGCCGGTACATACCTGTGCATCTCACCATATATATCGAGTTCTTTGACTAAAGATAATCTATATGCCTTAAAACCACAATTGTAATCATGTAAAAAAAGTCCGAAAGTCTTACCCGTGACATAGTTGAATAATTTTGAAGGCAGACGCTTCGATATGGGGTCAAGTCTGCGTTTTTTCCATCCGCAAACCAGATCATAACCTTCTTCCAGCTCAGAGATAAAGTTAGGAATTTCCACTGGATTATCCTGCAGATCGGCATCCATAGTAAA
>CAYQPF010000182.1:0-9002 GCA_964419225.1 uncultured Candidatus Cloacimonadota bacterium
GAGGAGTGGCTCACTTAAATTGGACGCTATGCTCATCGTGATTGGAATATCCACTGAAGTCCATTTTCTTAATACTTTCCCTTCTGGGCATATCATACAATCATTTTCTTTATCATAAATAAAACCATCTCTATTATGGGAATCATTGTTTAAATGTTCTGGTATTGATACAAATATTTCTGTATTCGGATTCTTATTTTCTGCCTCCATGATTTCTGAAATACTGAAAAAACCTGCATCTGCAACAATTTTCTCAGGTGTTTGTTTATGTTTTTCCTGCAATTGATCTAAAGCAGGAGCCAATTCTGCATAATCATTTGCATGATTAGTAGTGTTAGCATCCAAAACTAATTTATTTTCATCATCAACTACAACCTCGATGTTGTAACCTGGAATCATTCTGCCCTTAACATTAACAATACTACTATCTGGATCTGTTACACTAATTTGTTTTTTATTTTCTTCTTCCATTTTCAAAAGACAGGCATTAAGTTTATCCAGCTTCTTTTGAAAATAAGATATTTTACTTAATAACTCTGGCTCTGTAAGCTTTTCGGGATTTTCTTCTGCATCATCTGTTTGATCCTGTTTAATGCACATGCTTAAATATTTCTCAAAACTTATTTCTGTTTTAAGAATTAGTTCTTTTAACTCAGATAGCTCATATACTTCTTCATTAGATGCATTTGCTTTAAGCTTAACACTATCCAAAGCGACAAGCTTTAGGTTTATTAAGTGTCCCTCTGTTAGTTTTTTGTTGAAAAACTTCCAAAAATTCAAAATCATTTCGCTATTATCGGCCCTGAAATCTGCAATTGTTTTGAAGTCAGGTGTTAGGCCTTGGATTAACCACATTAATTCTATGTTTCTATAGCATTCCTTTTCCAATTTACGACTACTTGCAATTTTATTTAAATATCCATAAATCAACAAGGATAACATATGGCGAACTGAATAAGCACTTCTTCCAAATTTTGAATTACCCTTATATTGAAATTTTACAGGTTCTTTGTGAATGGCTTCAGCAACGAATGAGTCTATTAATCTGATGATGTGCTTAGAAGGAATAAGCTCATCATAACTCAGGAACATCATTTGAGTTCTACTCTCACCTTTTATAAAACTCATGTAGCACCTCCATTAATTATACTATATAATATAGTATATTTATGCTTCATGTCAAATACATATTATAAATTTCACACAGTCTCAAGGGAGAGGAAATTGTATTGTTGGCATGTTTTAAGTTTGTTTTAAATGACTAGAGGAGACAAGATTATCAAACACCTCTGGTATGATACCCGTAAAATATGCTGGACGCTAGTCCCTATTTTATAAGCAGCATTTTATTTATTTTCTTGAAATTAGCAGTACTGAGTTTATAGAAATATATACCGCTGGCAACCGGTTTATCAGTATGATCTTTACCATTCCAAATAACAGTTTGCTTTCCGGCTGGTTGTTCTGTATTAACTAAGGTTTTGATCAATTGTCCTTTAGTATTATAAATCGAGAGATCAACCTTTGTTTTAGTTCTCAGGTTATAACTGATGGTAGTTTCGGGATTAAATGGATTAGGGTAATTTACAATCTTAGTGAAAGTTGTGCCTAACACATCATCCTGATTACCGACAAGCAGGCAATCAAAGTTTACCAAACTATCGGGATAAGATCCTAAGACAGCACCACTGGTAATCTGTAAAGGATAATTCACATAGTACAAGCTGTCCACGGAGGCTCTGTAAAGTTTAAAATTGATTGATTCTGTTTCTTCATTGAGATTGATAATCATACTAAAATAAGCCACACCATTTACATTATTGACAATAGTTTTTCCCACACAGGAATCTCCTCTAAAAGCTGCAAAGACATCATTCTGTTGGGCATAAAAACCAACGGCTTTGACAGTACCAAGAATTGTGGCACTGTTTGTCGGGGAAATCAGAGGTTCCCAGTCAGGTGGAGTTCTGAGATCATTATTTTCAGGAAAATTCTGAGTTGCAGTTGTTCCATATGTCAAGGTGCAAGGTTCTGAGACTTTTATCCAATAACCCTTATCAGGGATCAGAGCCAGCATATTACTCAAAAAAGAAGGATATCCAGGGATATAGGTTTGATTTGTACTTTTAATCTGCAGTAAATGAGGCATGATCGAGGACAAAGATGTTTCTGTATCCTGGGGAGTTTGAGGAGTAAATCCAACTAAGTTCCAGCCTTGATTTAGCGGGATCGCTGAATTCAATCCGGGAGTAGGAGAATAAACGCTGAGTTGAGTTAAAGAATCAGTATTAACCCAATAGGCCTGTCCGTCAGTAAGGGAAGTCAGAGTATTTTGGGTATCAGGTAAGAGTGGGTCGAAAGAAGAGTTCATATCTTTGATCTGGAGAACATGATCAAGGATAGGAGAAAATATATTCCTAATATTCATATTTACAGGATGCAAATTCAAACTCATCAGGTTCCAGCCTGGATTGAAATCTATAACCTGAGGAGGATTAGCTGGAGTAAGAGTCACATTCAGGATTGTTGCTGCCCCTTCGTTTACCACCACCCCGTTGATTATTTGAGAAGTGTATCCTGTGGCACTTACAGTGACATTATATGTGCCCGGAGCAATAGGTCTGTAATAATCACCAAAATCAGGATCTGTGAAGACCTGAGAATGATCTCCATCATGAGAATTGACTTTAAACTGTGCATTCACAGGATTCCCGGAAATATCGGTAATAATTCCCCGGATTCCGAAATAAGCGTTTTCTAAATATTTCAATAAGGACTGATAATTATAATTCCAATGATTTAACAATTGATTATTAGGCACTATATAGTCATTCGATAATTCTATGGTAACTTCTCTACCATAGCAAAAATAGGTTGTATAATCCTGTCTTCCGCCATGTACGGGAAACCAGGCCCAGCCGTTGGTGATCCCATTCTCAAAATCGTCCATATAACCATTTGGAGCATTAGCTTGAGCTGTATCTGCATAAGCACGGCAGATTGTTTGCAGCCAGGCATCGTCTTTATGTACACGTTGAAAACAATCCCAAGGATAATTCAAGACTTCAACTCCGCCATGGAAGTTAGCTGATATGACAAAATGATGGGATGCTATGAAATCCTTCATAGCGATAGTTTCAGGCTGCCAGGCTTCTCCATCGGGATGATCACCTTCTGCAGGATCAGGGAAATTCCTGTTCATATCTATTTCATTGGAATTATATCTCCAGGCTCCATTAACAGAATTATTCCCGCCGTGATATGTTCCATCGGGATTTGCCAAAGGATTGATCCAGATTTCGAGGTTATTGACCATATTCGTGACACGTGTATCCTGATTGTAATTGGAAGTAAGATAATCAATAAAGTGCAGCATGGTAACATAACCCAGAGGTTCATTCCCATGAATTGAGGATGAATACATCACTTCCGGCTCTGCTTCTTCAGTGTTTACATTATCCGAGATCACAAGAAAGAGTAGAGCTCTGCCTTCAATTGTCGTTCCAATATTTTCTAAACGACATATCTCTGGGAAATCTGCTACAAATTGGTTCATGAGATCTATATATCCTTCGTAGGTTGGATAAACATCCCAGGTACGCAAAGAATCTCTGTCTGATGTGGTTCTTACAGTAGTTAGAGTACTTGGATGCGGTAAGAAAGTTATCTGATAATTTAATTTCTGAAAATTAGCCAGTTCTTTACTGTTGGCATAAGCCCAGACAGTGTTATTTTTAACATTGGCTATGGAAATGATGCGGGTAATTGTTTCCAGTTCCTGATGTTTGGAAATGTTAAATTTAAAATAATTTTCCCCGTCATTGGCTAAGGGATTGGCAAATAAGCCCGATAAATCCATGACAAAAAGGCACACTAATACCAGTTTAATAAAAAATCTCATACAATCCTCTCTCTCTATTTCTCTCTCTAATAATAATGTAATGCAAAAAATGGGCCAAATGCAATATACTTTCATCTGATTATGCATCCGGTAACGAATTCTCTAGCAGTCCTTAGGACTCAAGACGCATAGCCTGCAACTTTAGTTGCAGGTATTAATAAACATCAATCCTCGTCCGTTAGGACAAAAGATTATTACTTGTCTATAAGTTTTAACAAATTCTGTTAGATAACATGAAGACTTAGTTAATTCTATTGCTCTTTAAATAATATTTGGCATTTTTATCACCCAGAGCTGCTGCTTTTTTATAGTACATTGTCCCGCGATTGGGTTTGCCGGTTTTATTATAAAGTTCACCCAGATTACACATAGCGTCTGTAGAATTGGGGTTAATTTCCAGGACCTGCAGATATGTCTTAATAGCCGGTTCCAACTGATTATTCAGTATTTGCAACTGACCTTTGAAACAATAATACATATCATTTTGTGGTGCACATTGGATCGCTTTATTAATATAGATAATAGCATTGGCTTTATCTCTTTTGTTGAAATAAATGGTACTGATATTGTAAAAAATATTTGCATCTGTTGGATCTAATTCACCCGCTTTGATGAAACATTCTATTGCTTTGTCTCTGTTCTTTAAAGCTGAATATGAAACTCCCATGTTTTGATAATATCCTGTGTCTTTTTTGTATTGCAGAGCTTTTGTATAATATTCTATAGATTGCAGATATTTCCCCAAAAGTAGGTAGTCATATGCAATCATTGCTAAGGCTGAAGTATCTTCAGGTGTGATTTCCAGTACCTTTTTATTGGTGTCTAATGCTAATTGATAATTCTTCTGTTTTTGATAAACATAACTTAGGTATTTAAGTAATTGAACATTATTAGGAACCTGTTCAAGCCCTTGGCTCAGCACTAAAACAGCTTTTTCATTATTGTTTCTATCTGCATAGAGTATAGCCAGTTCTAAATAGACATGAGGACTGGTTGGGTTAAGTTTTAAATTTTCTTCCAGAGGATATAAAGCTTTATCGTATTGTCCTTGTTCTGAATAACACTTACTGATAATAGAGTTTAAATTTATCAATTCAGATTTTTCTGAAATTTTCTTGAATCTCTCAAGATTGGGATCAATTGTCATAGCTTGTTGAATCCTTTCAAGTGCTAAAGGATAATTTTTCTTGTAATATGCACATTCAGCCAATGTTAATAGTATGCTTGAATTGTCATTATCAACTTCAGAATACTTGATAAAATATATTTCTGCATTATCATAATTTTTCAAAAGATAATAACTTTTTGCTAAAAAGAACAAATTAACATGAGCTATATCTGTAATCAATTTTGGGCCAGATGGATAAAATGATTTATTCGAGGGATCAACGCCTTTTTTTACTTTTGGTAGATTATCTTCATTATGAAAACCGTTATATCTTAGCTCTCTGTTCCTTGAATACTCCAAATTTTCCCGTGGTGATTGTTCAGAAAGTATAAAATAATTAATGGCTTGCTGATAATCTTTTTGATTAAAATAAACATCTCCAATTTGATAATAAACATACTGCTTGCTTACACCGTTTTCTAAAGCAATCTTAAAATACTTAAGGGAACTTTGATAATCTGTATAAAAAATTTCCAATCCCAAATAATAGTATTGATATGCTTTCTCCAAACTCATTCCATACAAACTGATCACACTCAGCAAAAACATCAATAACACAATTACACTTCTTCTCATTCTCTCTCCTACACTAACAACTAACAATTAACAACTAACAACTAACAACTATCATTTGGTTCTTCCCTTCACAACCCACATACAATGTTAAATCCTTTCCTTTTGCTCTGGCTGGAAGTGCAAATCTTCCTTCTTTTTGAAAGCGTTTGGGATTATCGGTAGTCAGAAAGATCCAGTTATTCTCTTGATCAATGACATAAATATGCTTTTCCGGCCACAAGGCACAGGGAGAAGCATAATAGATTATAATCTCCTCTTCCCCATTCTCGATGCTGGTAATGGTAAGGAGTTGATCATTTTTAATCTTAAAATTCTCCAGTAGCTTAGTTTCCCAGTCATCAAGATCATTCACAAATGGAGTTGTGAAATAATTTTGATAGAATTCAAAAATCTCGCTCTCATGGTGATCACTTAACCAGGATTTGAAGAATGCTTTCACCTTAAGAAAATTATACTTATCACTCAGGAAACTGATGAAAGAATGAGCCAATTCATACTGAGGGAAATTCCTGTTGCCAAACAACAATTCATTCCAGTGATCCATAATATCATCCAGACTCATTGTCCGATATTTGAAATAAAAAGATGAAGCGAAAGCATCATCCTTTATTTTCCATTCGCGACATCCTACCATCTGGTAGGAATTGTATATAGCCAGTCCCTCATCGAAGAGCTTCATATTACCGTAATGTCCTTTCTTCAGATCCCGTTTTGTATGCTGGTAACATTCTATATGTGTCAATTCATGAGTAATAGAGGTGTTGATATATTCACGGTCAAATTCATTTTGCTGATACTGTCCAATCAAAAGATAAACTGTATTCATGCCAAAGTCAAAAGGAGAAGGACTTTTCCCGTAAAGTAGGTAAATAGTGGGTTTGGGATGCATAACAGAGAAATTCTTTTCTATCGTTTTATGAACATCGCCAACTAAATAGGCACAGATTTCCTTTGTCAATCTAAGATCATATTCAAAGCGGACATGATCATTTTCATACAGAACCTCTGTAATTATTTCAGGAGCAAAATCGTAGTATTTGAAAGCTGTATTAGCCTTGCTCAGGAAATGATTAGCCCTTTCGAAATTCCCCATCTTTAGATAGAATTTGAAAAGCATATAACCAATACCATAAACAGCCTGCTTGTCATCTAAAGATTTATCCAGCATGTCTTCAGCGAGATGAGCTATAAACGGTAAAAGAGATGGATATTTATAGTAATCCCAAAAGTTTTTATCTTCAAAAAAGTGATCATCTTCTTCAACAATTTCTTTGATTAAAGCATCGGCCTGAGTAAAATTCTCCGGTAATCCCATTTCTAATTCTGCAAACAAATCTTTCTTTTCCTGTAAGTTCATCTTTAACTCCTTGATAACAGTTAATCATATGCAGATATTTTGGCAAGAGGAAAATGATAACGTAACTTTTAGGAATGAATAATGGAAATATTTACTGGCAGTGAATTAGAGAAAAGTCCAGAACCGAGACTAGATCTCTGCTTCAGTAATCCCTGTGATTTTGACGGCATCGGAGACTGACATACCTGTCTTGATTAGACTTTTAGCTATTTCTAAAGCTTTTTCGTGTGCACCAATTTCCCGACCTTCTTCTCTGCCCTCATTCAACCAGGCATTCTGAGCACTGACGGCATCTTTCAGAGCTTTTTGCCTGATCTCATAAAGCTCTCTTTGTTCAGCATCAAGACTTACCACCTCAAGTTTGTGGTATGCTTTTTGGATTCCCTCAGAATGTATGACCTGTTCGACTAATTCTTGCTGTTCTTTTATGTTTACATCCTTCAGGAAAATTAACCATTTATCCAATTTCTCCTTAAGGTTTGCTTTCTCTTCTTTGAATTTGGGTAATTCAAGGAAATGGAATTCCATGTCATTATTCAAACGATCATCATTTATTGTGTTCCTTAAGGTATAGACAGAATGATGTTCTGAAAACTTTTTAAAATAAACGAAATTCAAGATTGATATGGAAATAACAGGATTCAATTTAGCATAGTCTTCCTTACTGCCGAGCTGTCCCTCATATAACTTTGCCCAATAATACATTGCTCTTTTATCATGATTAAATTTATTAAACAACTGCATCTCAATATTGATGATTTTTTTGTTTTTCAGTTCAGCTTTAATATCAAGGGTGGAGTATTTATCTTCCAGAGACTCTTTGGGAATTCCAGGATTCCTGATTTCAATATCATTGATAACTTCTTTTCCCTTCAGCTTCAATACTGCATTCAGAAAATCTATAAGAATATCCCTGTCATTCTCTTCCCCAAAAATCTTTTTGAATACAAAATCCGATTTTGGATCCATCAAAGTATTAAGATCTATCCTTTTTTTCATAAATCATCTCCCTTTATCTTGCTGACATATTATAATTTAAGATAAAAATTGTAAAGCAGAAAAACACTTTTCGAATTTTATCCAATGATCTCAATTTAATACATTTTCAATATGGCATTCTTCACCATTGTTTCTATATGGTTCAAATTGCTTTTAAATAATATTTTTAGAGTATTTTTCGATTGACATTTTTTCCTGCCTATCTGCAATATAATATTTTTAAAGGAGTTTCAATGAGTAAAAAAGTGACCATCTCAATAGTAACCTACAATCGCCTGGAATTGACCAAGCGTTGTCTTGAAAGTCTGTGGAACTATCCTACAGATAATTGTCAGATCTATATAGCCGATAATAACAGCACCGATGGCACTCAGGAATACCTTCAGGAACAATACAGACTACATAAAATTAACAGACTTTTTCTCCTGGATAATAATTACGGAGTTGCTCCTGCACACAACATGATCTGGGAATTCTGTGATACACCTTACTATTTGAAACTCGATAATGACATAGAAATCCTGCAACCGGAATGGTTAAACAATATGCTGAACCTCATGCAGGCCAATAATAACACCTTTTTCCTGGCATACTCCTTCCTGAAACAGCTTTATCAGATAGAATTCCCCTTGATAACACTTGCTTCCGGACACCAGGTTCAACTTCCTGAAGCTAATATCGGCGGTGCCTGTGTCCTGATCCCAAAAACAATTCATGCCCAACTCGGCTTCTGGTGTGAAGATTATGCCCCTTATGGAGAAGAAGATACAGATTTCAGTATCAGAGCCAGACTTGCCCCTATCCCCTTCTACTACATGGCTGAAACCGATCTGCTCAAACACCTCTACCTGCCAAACTCAGACAATTACAGTGCCACCTCATACAGAGAATTCAAAAACAACATGCGAACAAGAAACACAGCGGATAAAGGTCTGTTCAACAAGAATATTCTGCTTTATGAATACAAACTGCGTGACCTCTATATGCCAAGAAAATTCATT
>CAYQPF010000183.1:0-8979 GCA_964419225.1 uncultured Candidatus Cloacimonadota bacterium
TTTTACAGCTTTTTGAGTCGGATTAACGGACTTAAGTTTTGCTGCTAATTCTTCCTTTGTGACTTCACATCCGCATTCCAATGTACTTTCTACAATATTCTTCCAATATGTAGGTTCAGCCTGACCATTCTTCAACAAACCAAGCTCCACAAATACATTGAGTACTAAGTGGAATAGATTCGATCTGGTAGGATTATGGAAATGGATCAAATCACCTGCATCATTGATTGAGGTTGCTTCAATATCCATCCAGGAAGGTCTTGGAATCATCAGATCAGCCGGGGATTCATCATAAATATGTGTGTCAAAAGCAATGATATAGTCAGCTTTTACATTATCCAGATTATTCTCGCCATAAGCAATAACAGTTTTGGCTTTAATTTCCTTGGCTGCATCCAGCTTAGCATATCTAATACCGTTGGAATTACTCCAATTGGAGTTGGCAATTACGCCTGATCCACACTCAAAACTGCATACCTCAGCAGCTAAATTCCATACTGCTAATTTCACATCTTCTGCAGCTTCTTCCTTTGAATACAAGAAAATGGTTTTCTCAACGAGAAGTTTGGAATGACTCATTTCTTCAATTGCATCCTTAAGGTTCACAGCCTGATATATTTCATTGGCAAACTTGTTGAATTTGGTTTTCTCATTGTTAACCAAAATCATATTCTTACCCTTTCTCTGCCAGCTACGGCAAATAGTTCTCAGGGTATGACTGATATTTCCGACTATCACGATAGTCTCAGCATCTGCAAAATTGCAGTAACAGCTGTTGCTCAAACCAAGTTCATCTGTAAAATCTTTTACATAAGATACTGTATTTAACTGTGCCTTTGTTCCGGCAGCCAAATGCTTCAGCATCGCTATTTCTTCATTGGATATAGTTGGTCCGGCCACAAAAGCCATATCATCACCAATCTTATCTTTCAGAATACTCTTGACTTCTGTCCAGTCGATTTGCTCCCATTTTCCATTAACTTTTTTAAACGGTTCTTTGATTCTTTGCTCATTAGCATAGATCTGCCATCCGAATCTGCCCTTGAAGCATAAATTTCTGCCATTGAACCCGACTTCTTTCGGAGTTCCAATAACTTTAACCTTATCTGTTTCTGTGATCACATTGATCGAACAGCCTGTACCACAATTACCACAACTTTGCTCTGTTTGTGCAGTCAGTAATGGATTAAGCTTGTAATAAAGGTTTCTCTCGGTCAAAGCTCCTACCGGGCAGACAGCAATACATTTACCACATGATTCACAGGTGGTTTCACAAAGACTCTCTCCCATTTCAGGAGCGACTACACTGGTAAATCCACGATAGATATAACCCAATACTCCTGCACCCTGTGTCGTTGCACAAATTCTTACACAACGCCCACATTTGATACATTTGTTGGCATCACGTAAAATGAAGGGGTGTGTCATATCGATCGGATGACGGTTCTTGCTGCCCAAGAATAAGTTCACATTGATATCATAATCCGTAGCGTATTGTCTTAAAGAACAGGTTTCATTAACCTGGCATCCGCATTCCAGACATCTTTCTGCTTCACAGGTTGCCATGCCCTTATCATATCCTGTTTCCACTTCAGCAAAATTGGTCTGCCTTTCATGGGCATGCAATTCAGGCATTGCTACTCTTGGTGTTTTCTCATATTGTTCGAACTCTTTGGTTCTTACTTTTTTAAGTTTAATTTCTTTCTTGGAATCAAATTTTCCTTTGGGAGCTACAATCTCTTCTCCCTGCAGGAACTTTGTAATCATTTCCGAGGCAATTCTGCCGTCTGCGATAGCTTCAATAGCTGTTGCAGCACCACGACGGAAATCTCCGCCTGCAAAGACATTGCCAATACCGGAATACATTGTTTTTTCATCAACATTTGCAGTGCTCCATCTGGAAAGTGGTAACACTTTTCCTTCGATCTTGTTGGCTTCTTCTGCAAACATGGCAACTTCCGGAATCTGAGAAATTGCTGCGATCACCATATCAAATTCTTCTTCAAAATACTCGCCTGTCGGTTCCGGTCTTCTTCTTCCGCTGGCATCAGCATCACCAAGTTTCATCTTTTCTAATTTGATCTTATGTAACTTGCCGTCTTTACCAATATATTCTTCAGGATTGGTCAGGAAATAATATTTTACTCCCTCTTCTTCAGCTGCAACAATTTCAAAAGCTTCAGCAGGCATTTCCTGTCTGGTTCTTCTGTAAATCAACGCAACTTCTGCACCTAAACGGATTGATGTTCTTACACAGTCGATAGCAGTATTACCACCACCCACTACGGCAACTTTCTTTCCGGCAAGTCTCTTTTCAAATACTTGTTCCTGGTCAGCTTTAGGAATAAACCCATATCCGCCCAGTGCAAAGTCTTTCAGGAAATCCACACCTAGCAGACATCCTTCCAGATCACTTCCCTTCACAGGCATAGGTACAGCTTTCTGAGCTCCTATCGCCAGATAAACAGCATCATAACTCTGACATAATTCAGAGATGGTCTTGTCTTTTCCGATATTTACATTGTAATGAATCTTCATGCCATTAGAACATAAAAGATCTATTTCCTTCTGCAAAGTCTCTTTGGGAAGTCTGTACTCAGGAATACCGTATCTTAACCATCCGCCGGCATTTGGTGCAGCTTCAAATACATCCACATCATAGCCCTTGTTTGATAAGTAATAACCGCAAGTTAAGCCTGAAGGTCCGGCACCGATGATAGCAACTTTCTTGCCTTTGGCTTCTTCTTTTTCAGGCACATATGTCCACGCATCTTCCAAATCAAAATCAGCAGCATATCTCTTTAATTGTCTGATTGCCACAGGATCTTCTACCAACGTGCGGCGGCATTCTTTTTCGCAGAAAGCCGGACATACTCTGCCGATTGATAAAGGCAAAGGTAAAGTTTCTTTGATAACTTTTACAGCTTCATGATATTGACCATTGGCGATCAAAGATACATATGACTGAATATCCACATGATCCGGACAAGCCACTTTACATGGTGCATCACAATCAGCATAGTGATCTGATAATAATAATTCTAATGCCATCTTACGGGCACTGTGAATCTCGGGGGAATCAGTAATAATATCCATACCATCAGCAATCTCAGTTCCGCAGGAAGTCACAAATCCACGTCTTCCTTTAACTTCCACCGAGCATACCCAGCATGAGCCAAAAGGCTTTAATTCTTCATCATGACATAAGGTGGGAATCTCTATTCTGTGTTCCTTGGCCAAAGCCAGAATCGTCTTTCCAGGCTCTGTCTTGATCTCTATTCCATTTAGTTTTACTTGTATCATTTTTTGCTCCTCACTACTTCTTTAAAACTGCTTTGAATTTACAAGTTTGCTGACAAGCTCCACATTTAACACACTTACTCTGGTCAATTATATGCGGTTGTTTGACAGATCCGGAAATACAATGAACCGGGCACTTTCTTGCACATGCTGTACACCCGACACATTTTTCCTTGTCTATTTCATAGCTGATTAAAGCAGTACAAAGCCCTGCAAAACACTTCTTGTCTTTAATATGAGCTTCATATTCTTCTCTAAAATACTTTAAAGTCGTTAATACAGGATTCGGAGCTGTCTGTCCTAATCCACAAAGAGAACTCTTGATAATATTCTTGGACAGATCTTCCAATGTATCAATGTCTTCCATCTTGCCTTCACCATCACAGATCCTGGTCAATATTTCCAGCATTCTCTTGGTTCCGACTCTGCAGAAGGTGCATTTTCCACAAGATTCATTCTGAGTAAAATTCAAAAAGAATCTGGCAATATCAACCATACAGGTTGAAGTATCCATAACTACCATACCGCCTGAACCCATGATCGCCCCGGTCTGATTGATAGAATCATAATCAACGATCGTATCCAGCAATTCTGCAGGAATACAACCACCGGATGGCCCACCTAACTGTACTCCCTTGAAAGGAAGTTCTGTCTTCATACCACCGCCGACTTTATAGATAACGTCTCTTAAAGGCATACCCATAGGTACTTCGATAAGTCCGCTGTTTTTGATCTTTCCAGCCAAAGCAAATACTTTAGTACCCTTGCTTTTTTCAGTTCCATATTGAGCAAATGCTTCCCAACCGTTTAATATGATCCAGGGAACATTGGCAAAAGTTTCCACATTATTAATATTGGTAGGATAACCCCATAAGCCTGATTGTGCTGGATAAGGAGGTCTGATGTTCGGCATTCCTCTTTTACCTTCGATGGAAGCCATCAAAGCTGTTTCTTCACCACAGACAAATGCTCCCGCACCTTCTTTGATATGCAGTTCAAAATTGAAACCTGTGCCCATGATATTGTTACCCAGATACCCTTTTTCCTCTGCTTTTTCCAATGCTATCTTCAGATGCTTGATAGCCAATGGATATTCAGCACGTACATAAAGATAACCTTCATCTGCACCTATCGCATAAGCACCAATGATCATACCTTCGATCACACTGTGCGGATCTCCTTCCAATACACTACGATCCATAAATGCACCGGGATCGCCCTCATCTGCATTACAAACAATAAACTTCTTCTCGGATTTTTCTTTCCACGCAAGCTTCCATTTCAAACCAGTCGGGAATCCGGCTCCGCCTCTTCCTCTTAATCCGGCCTGTGTGATCTCGGATATTACTTCTTCTGGAGTCATGGTCTTGAGTACTTTTTCTATTCCTTTATAACCTTCACGGGCTTCATAATCTTCTAAGGATACAGGATCTATGATCCCGGCATTTCTTAATACTATCCGTACCTGAGATTCATAGTTTGCATTCTCACTGGCTTCTCTGTTCTCGGCTAAAATCGCCTTTTCCATCCAGGGTGTGTCATTCAGATAATTCTGGATGATCTTTTCTATATCATTCGGTGTTACTTCTCCAAATGTGATTTTATCTTTACCTTCTGCCGATAATTCTACCAAAGGTTCCAAAAAACACATTCCAATACATGATGTTTGTAATAACTGAGCATTTAGTTTGTTACTTGCAATATAGTTTTCCAGAGCTTCATAAACTTCCACAGCTCCGGCTGCCTGCCCGCAACTTCCTAAACCTACTTTGATACTGAGCTTTGTCAAAATAGCCTCCTATTTATCCTAATTATATTTTTTTAAAACTTCGGTAACACTTTCCGGTGTAAGCTTCGCATGTGTTGTATCATCAACCATGATCACCGGTGCTAAACTGCAGCAACCTAAACAGGCCACTTCAATAAGTGTAAATAATCCGTCTGCTGATGTCTCTTCTGTTTCATCCAGATTAAGATTCACTCTTAATGCTGTCAGAATTGCATTTGCTCCTGATACATGACAGGCAGTACCCTTACAAATACGAATTACATGCTTACCCTGAGGCTTCAAACGGAACATCGCATAAAATGTCGCAACTCCATAAATATCCGCTAAATTGACTTCAAACTGCTCCGCAACATACTTCATCGAAGACTTGGAAAGATACCCCTCCAACTTCTGTACGTCCTGAAGCAAAGGTATTAGAACACCTTTTTTGTCTTTGTACTTCTGGATAATTTTATCCATCTCCAAATTAAGATTTTCCATAACCACTCCTATGATAATTTTTATCTTATATTTGGAGTAACATTTATAAAATGCAGTCTAATAATCAAGTAAAATTATTGTTCATCTGACAATTATTTGTTTTTTCTCTCATTTTTATCTAATTTGCTTGTTTCACTCGCAATTTATCATTCACAATTTATAATTCCTTCTCTTTAGCTTCTCTTTAGCTTCCCTTTAGGTTCACTTATTTCCCGGCGTTAAATACACTGTTCTATTTTTGTCCGTAATGTCCATTCTGTCCATATGTTCATATTGTCTTCTTTGTCATTTTCCCGCTTCTTTCTCCTTGACGTCTTGGCTCTTTCCCAAATATTTCTCTCGGAGGTTAAATGAAAACATATCAGTCATATTATTCAGAGTTTCTCGGCATCGACAACCCTGACACTCTCCAGAATCCAAGACCAAATACAACCTCCCCATTCAGAGCGATACCCTTGAACAAACAATTCCATTTCCCAATTATTGCTTCTGAATTCAATAACCTTAATGTAATTTCTCTCAGAGAAGACCTATTCCCAATCCTTAAGGATGCCAATCTTCAGGATATCATCGACTGGACTACTGCCAATCATTCTGATTGGACTTTCGAGAAATTCTATAGAATGCAATACGATTTCAATTTTCAAGGAACAGAATCTATAGCTGTCGGACTTAATCATAATCTCTTTTTCGAACTATACCCCGAACGGAGAAATGAAGAACTCCCCGAAATACTGAACATTACACTCCAAAAGGAAAAATATAAAGTAATCATCAGAGATAATAAAATCGTCTCAAAAGCTTGTATTTCTGATGTCTTTGCAGATGGAGCAAACATCGTTGTAGATACTCATCCAGACTATCGTGGTCTTGGTTACGCTAAAGCTGTTGTCCAAAAAGTCACTGCCTACGCTCTGCAAAATGACTGGCTTCCTGTCTATTTCGTTAATGCAGAAAATATCGCTTCCATAAAGACTGCCGAAGCTTGCGGTTTTTCTATCCTCGCTACCGAATTATGTGCAAGATATGTTAATTAGCGAATTGTCTTATTAGTTAGTCAAAGGTTTGCTCAATTTAAAAATTATTCCAGGTTTCGTTGTTGTAAAGATATCATCCTTTAGGCTCAATCAATATTGTAAAGTTCAATTCTCCTTCTTCTGCAAGAATCCTCAAAATCTTTAACATTTGTGGTTGCGAACCAGAAAATTCTTTTTTGTTTATCTAGGATGACTTTATTAATAAGTATATCAACCAAACTTAGATTTTCATGCTTATAATTTTTACTAAATCCACTAAATAATTCTTTTAACGCTTGTTCTCTATATGGAATATCACTTAAATATTCTATATTGAATTTCTCAAGATCATTCTTAAACTGAATTATGTGTTGCTCCTGTTTTACAAACTTTGTTCTAAGAACTTCATAACATATTGGCCAAGGTAAAAGAATTCTATGAAATTGAATTTTTTCTTTCAACTTTTGTGCTTCCAAATAGTACTGATCACTTTTAGTGTAAAACGCATACCATACTCCGGTATCCAGTAGTATTATCTTACCGGATGAATTATTCATCTTCTGCTTCTTCCTCATAACTAATGGCATATCCTTCCCAAGGAGAACGCTTTCTGCCTCCATGTATGAATTTACCTTTAATTTTTCCGTCACTCTTAAAAACAAGATAAATCCTGTCAGTTTTCCTCAACTCCACTTTTCCTTTCAAATCTTCTATTAGCTCTTTTGCAACATCTGTTTTATAATCATAATTTGTAATTGCAGCTATACTATCACCACATTCCCGTGCTTTATGGGAATCCAGCCAAGAGTATAAGCCATTATAGTCTCCATCAATTCCTAAGTCATAGGAAATCCATATTAATTCCTTATCTTTCATAAACAACCTCCAATAACGTGTGTATCAGAACAAATTAGCACACTTTATATTTTATCATTTTTTTGCTTATAATTTAATAAAATTAAGCAGATAATGTTTATCTTCTTGCATTTACACAAGTACATAAACTGTTTTTTTAAGAATAAGTCAAGATAAATATTATTTCCCAGTTGATTAAATCCTCAATCCTAACTCCTCAATCCATCTCTTAATTCCCTTCCCTACTTTGATTGGCACTCATCCTTCTACTTTTACTTACTGAAATAACTGCGTCCGTCGATGCTTTCACATAAAAGAATTTTGGCAGAGTTGCCGTCAATGGAACTGTCCAGATAATTGGTTCAGATAACTCCAGATTCCCCATATCTGTAATATCAGTAAATACCCCATTCGGACTATCAGAAGCAAATACCTTGTACGATTGTGCTACTGCAACTGAGTTCCACTGTAAATTTAAAGAATTACCTACAAAAGAAATCTGCACTCCGGTTGGACTTTCCAACCCTGTAATCACCTGATACTGCAGAGGAAGGGAAATAACACTGTGATTCATATCATTACTGCTAATCTGCATGAGGGTTGTAAAATCACCCACTATACTTGAATCAAACGTCAAAACAACATCTTCGGTCTGATTCGGGGTAAGTACACCCGTGATCTCACTCATTGCCAACCATTCCGGTTGATTCTCTCGCTCGGTTAAACGCTTTGATTTATTACTTCGTGCTAAACTTACTTCAGGCAGTTTTATCTTTCTGGAATCCCTGACTCTGATAGCCAGACTCGGATTGCTGGAATTAAAATTTATCGACCAACTTAAATCTGCCTCTCCGGTATTAGAAATAGTCAATGTTTTCTGGACAGGTTCACCCGGAGTTGAGACTATATCATAATTATTCTCTGACACAACTATATTAGGCATTAATGCCAAAGTAATAATAATTGCTTGTGGAATCCCCCAACGATTCAGACTGTCCTTGGCTCTCAGATAAAACACATGCTCACCCAGACTTAACTCATCCACAGGAATACTCAAACTTACGGTCGCTTCTGATGAGGTATCCGGTAGTGCATAATAGGTGGCATTTCCTACTCCGGGATCTGTATCAAAGAAATACTCTATTCCGGACAGAGTAGCTAAAGGTTCGGTAGCAGATGTATTCTGAATGATGATGGGCTTAACCTGTGGAACTCCCCATTGATTATTCTCATCTCTAGCTCTCACGTAAAGTCTGTGCAAACCTTCAGTCAAATTTCCCGTCGGTACTGAAATGCTTTTTAAAATATCTTCACCAGCACTAACATTGATACTTGTCCCATTTCCAGGAACCACGCCATCATCAAAGTAAAACTCCATCTGGGTGATCTGATGTGCAGGTTCGGAAGTAGATGTATTCTGAATAATAACTGGCTTCACTTGCGGAACTCCCCAAGTATTATTCTCATCTTTAGCCCGTACATACAGTCTGTGCAAACCTTCAGTCAAATTTCCCGTCGGTACTGAAATGCTTTTTAAAA
>CAYQPF010000184.1:0-8681 GCA_964419225.1 uncultured Candidatus Cloacimonadota bacterium
TGATTGTCCAACGATACCGGGAATAACGGGGTTATCATTGGTGGTTTGTTTAAGGCTGTCCTGGATTAAATAATTCTTGGGTTTAACAGGATCGGGAGTTGTTTGACTGAATAGTAATGAACATCCGCAGATGCTTAAGAGTAAGGTTAGAAGGCGAACATTAAAAAACATAACTGCTCCTTTTTTAAGTTTTAGTTACCAATTATCTGTGCAATAAAAACAAAAAACATTCTTTCTAGTAACTAATGTCAAATATAATAATTGTTAAAAAATTTGTCACGTTTTATTTTTGAAAAAGAGAAAAAAGGGTTGGAAGGGAGTAACGCTTTTTAGGGATAGACTATATGGACTAAAAGGACTTGGGGTAAAATCGGGGGAGAAAAATATCTTATTGACACCAAAAACTAATTTTGGTATTTTTTGTATTTTTAGTGCAGATATGTATATTAGTGTAGTTTTGTTGATTTAGTAATAAAAATAAGAATTCAGATACTTTTAAAATATAGGAGGACACTATGAAACGGTTGTTGGGATTATTTGTTTTTTTAATCATTTCTTTAGCGTTACAGGCGAATCCAGTCACCAATGAGCCTTTTTCTTTTACTCAGCCGGATGGGAGCAAGATTGAGGCTTTTGTAAGTGGAGACGAGTTTTATCGCCGGGTACATGATGAAAGAGGTTACACGATATTACTTCATCCTGAGACAGGATATGCTGTGTATGCGGTGCCGGAAGTGAATTCCATTAAGGCATCAAATTATATTGTAGGTAAGATTGATCCTGGGACAATAGGAATTGAACCAAATTTGATATTGAATGAGCAAAAGAGTGAAGCCGAATTAGTGGCACAGGGATTTAATGTAAATCGTACACGATCGACGACAATTGGATCATTTAATAACATAGTCATTTTCGTTAAGTTTAGTGGGGAGTATGGGTTTAGTACAGTTTATCCATATGCCTACTACAATTATGTATTTAATCAAACCAATGGCGAATCCCTTAAAGATTATTTTCAAGAGATATCAAGTAATCAGCTGACAATAAATTCATATTTATATCCTGCACCTGGACCACAAGGTACAGTAGCTACTTATGTATCAACACATCCAAGGGGATATTTTTATCCATATAGCACCGGAAATCCGATTGGCTACCAAAATGGAACCCAAGCCGGTAATCGTAAGCGTGAATTATATGCAGATGCAATCAATGCAGCAATTCCATCAATACCAAGTACACTGAATGTGGATACTAACAATGATAACATGGTTGATGCTGTGACAGTAATCGTTGATGGTTACGCTGGAGGATGGAGTAGTTTGATCTGGCCTTCAAGTGATTGGTGGGGGACATCTTTAGCGACAATCAACGGCAAGGCTTGTCATGGAGGAATGTTATTAGTTGAAGGTGGTTTTGGTATTGGAGTAGCTACTCACGAGATGAGTCATAACATAGGAGCACCAGACCTGTATCATTATAAGCAATATCAGCCCTGGAACTCGATATCTCCAGCGGGGAACTGGGATTTGATGTGTTCGGGCAATGCACAGCATTGGACAACATTTATGAAGAAAAAGTATGGGAATTGGTTTACGGAAATTCCTGAAATTGTTCCCACAAGTACACCGGTTACATATACACTTTCGTCAATAGACACATCACCTTATGCCTGTTACAAGATAGCGTCCAGCAATCCTGATCAATATTATATGCTGGAATACAGAAGGAAGACAGGTCGCTATGAATCAAGTGTTCCGGGTTCAGGCTTAATAGTGTATCGTATAATTGTGAACGATCCAGCAGGAAATCCTATCTTAGGGGGTAACAGAAACGGAGCTCCTGATGAGTTATATGTTTATCGTCCCGGGGGATCGATCAGGACAAATGGATATCCTGATTTAGCTAATTTCTCAGAACAAACCGAGCGGGTATCCATAAATAATAATACAGATCCCAAACCCTGGCTTTATGTTGGTACTGTAAATATAGCCACGGGGAATTTGATTATTTCGAACATTGGTGCCTCAGGAGGTTCATCAATCAGTTTTACAGTTTGTACTATACCTCCCGATATCTGGACAGGAGCTGTAGATACAAACTGGTTTAATTCTTCCAACTGGACTATGGGTGTACCCACAAGCACGATGGATGTGGTCATAGGCACTACAGTAAATTATCCGGCTATTAATTCAGTGGGAGCTGTTTGTCGGAACTTATCTATCAGCAGTGGAAGGAGGTTAACAGTTAATGATGGTAATTTACATATATATGGGAAATTCGAAACAGCGGGATTATTAAGTCTGAACCACAATAATGCTTTAATAGTATTAGATGGAGATGCTTTATGGAAGAGTTCTTCAAGGCTGTTTTCCTATGGAGAATTTACAGGAGCTCATTTTCAGGTTGCCGGGAATTGGACAACAAATTCGGGTTCGACGATAGAGATGCTAGGGGGGACTCTGGAATTTAACGGAGACCAGTTTACGACATATCTGGACAATTCCAGCACACAGACATATTTAAATCTTTTACGAATTAACAAAGGATCTCCAGGATATATGGGTTTTAGTGTCTGGAGTACAAATATGACGAATTTGAACAATATTGAAATCGTATCAGGAGGAATGTACTATTATTCTCCACAAACCATCAATATTTCAGGTTCTTTTTCTTGTACAGGTGGCAATTTTGGGTTCGTTGACGGAACATTAATATTCACAGGTTCGGGAAATCATAGTATTTCAGATGGAACAGCGAATAATTATTTTTCCGGTATCAGAATAGAAACTACAGGGCCTGTGACATTGAATAACAGTATTACGATCAATAAGGATTTGACCCTTGTCAGTGGGATTTTTAGTGCCAATGGGCAGACGATCAGAGTGTCGGGCAATTGGACAGATATCTCTGGAGGAACCTCATTCGATCATGGAAATGGTCGAGTCATTTTTACAGGCAGTAATGTACAGACCTGTAGTTTTGGATATTTTTCTGCAATGGAATTAGACAAATCAGCAGAATATCTCAACCTTACGGGTTCTGTAACGTGTCAGTCATATGACTGGACGGCGGGTGTAGTAAGGGTAGAGGGTGGAGCGTTTACTGCGGCTGATCTTGCAGATGACGGGATTTATGGTGAATACCATTTGCAGAGTGGAACCATTGATTTACATCAGGACGCTTTCAATTATTTGGATTTAAGGGGGTTGATTGAGATAACTGGTGGAACCATGACATTTTATGGCGGATCAGGTGATGCTTATTTCCCTTACGGGCAACCGGGAACTTTAATCATGACAAATGGGATACTAGATTTTGTTGATGTGGGGATTTACATAAATGAGTATAATACTTTAACAACAGACATAACGGGCGGTGTGATACGAACCAGGGGAAATTTTGTAGTGGACAGGCATGATTTTAGGCCAACGGGAGGCAGTCTGGAATTATATGGGGCAAATGATGTATATTTAACAGTGGCTTCGAGTTCCTGGCTATACTCGCTCAATATAAACAAGCAGGCAGGAAGTTATAGTGAGTATCGGACAAATAATCGCCGGAGTATCAGTAGAAATCGTGATCGTGTAGAGAGAAATCAGGATGTTTCTATAAATTCATCTCCGCTGGTGTTATTGGGCAATTTTGCAGTGAATGCGGGAACAGTGACATTACCGACGGACACATATGTGGCTGGAAATTGGGAAAATCAGGCAGGATCAGATGCAGTGACAGAGGGTTCGGGAACGGTAATATTTAATGGACCGGGTCATCAATACTGCAGTTATTCGGAAATTTTTAATCGTCTGGTGATTAATAAAGCGGGGGGAGCTCTCAGGATAAGCAATGGAGCGGTTGTTTCATGTCAGACTTATTATTTTACATCGGGGGCATTAGATATGCTTTCGGGCACATTTACGGCGAATGATCTGGAGCAAGACGGAATATATGGCAATTATTATGTGAATTCAGGAAGTGTGATCAACTTACATCAGGATGGTTCTTCATATTCAGATTTGAATGGAAATCTGTATATTTTTGGGGGAGAATTCAATATTTATGGAGGGTTATCGCCGGCTCAAGTGGGATATAATGCGAACTCTTCCATCAATATGAGCGGAGGTGTACTGGATTTCAAGGATACGGGAATAAATATCACAAATACAGGGTTCAGTTTTACGGAAAACATAACAGACGGTACGATTAGAACAGTGGGAAATTTTTATTGTGGAAACCCAAATTTTCATCCCCAAGGCGGGATCCTCGAATTATACGGGTCGGGCAATGCGGGAATATATACAATCACAGGAAGCAATCTTTATTCGGTAAGCATTAATAAGACAGAAGGACGAAGACTGGCAAAGCAGTATTCAGCAAAGCAACGTACTAATTCCAGAAGGCAGGAAGTACAGGATTACCGTTATGAAGGTGCCTATTTTTCTTCAAACACTAACATTTTGGGGAATTTAACCTTATTTGCAGGAATTCTTGATATTGACGGGTACACAGTTGAGGTTGGCGGAAATACCGTAATATATGGGTGTTTAAGAATGATAAGTGAAACAGGAAATGATAATTTGAATACACATGGGAATTTCCAATGGCTTTCTTCTTCGACAGCTGAGATCACCACAGGAAATATAGATGTTTATGGTGATTGGACTTTTGATTCATTTGCAAATATTAACCTGCCTGCGACATCTACAGTAGAGTTTCGATCCGTGAATGGCAGTAATATTTATCTCAATGGGACGAATTGTTCATTTGGAAATATGAGGTTTTGTGGTACTTCAGGAGGCAGAACAAATTACATTGATCCAGCTTCTACAGATTCTCTACGAGTTTCCGGATATCTGAATGTTTATGATGGGAATACACTTTATTTGAATGGCCGAGGGACCAGAGTAAATGACTTCATTTATATAGGGGTATCGGCAAATCTTTCACTTGGATTAACCGGTTCATTATTGGGGAAGGGTTCGCTTAATCAGATGGGAACATTGAATATCAGTAATGGAAATATGGTGATCAAGGGGTACTATCTAAATAATACAGGTTCATCGCTGATTGTTAATGGGGGATTATTCCAAATTGATGATGCTTTTCCAGAACCAAATGTCAGTATAAATGGTGCAGTAACTATGGCATCAGGAATAATCCAGTTCACTAACTCAGGAATGATTCTGACGAGTGATGCCAAGAATATTACTGGTGGTTATTTAAGATGTAAGGGTGATTTTAATGCCAGGTCAAACAATATGATCCAGCAAGTCTATGGCGGGGTTGATATCAGTGGAGACGGTCAGGCATTTATTTATTGTGATAATGGCAACTATATGGGAAGTTTAGCAATGAATAAAGAATCCGGTTCTACCCTGAATGTTATGACTCCCCTGGATATTCGTGGGAATGTTATTCTTAACTCGGGAACTCTTGATGGTCGGGAGTATAATATCAATGTGGGCGGGAATTGGCAAAACAATTCAGGAGCTTTTGCTTTTAATGCCGGTACAGGGACAATAACTTTCAACGGTACTTCTGTGGAGCAGTTTATCACCGGGCCAAATACATTTAATCATGTTTATGCTTCCACCAACAATGTAAACTTTGTGACTTTTAATTCAGTGACTACAATACGGGGTTCACTGCATGTCAATAATCTTGCCAGGACAAGTTCAGATCTATTTATACAGGGCACTTTGGAAATGAATAACTCCTGGGCACAATTCCACGCACTTACAGGTTCCAACATACAAACTGCATCTTTTGACGGAGGCGGGACGATTTTTATCAGTGGTGGAACGATGGATGTTCAGGATCTGGTGGATAATGGAATTTATGGTAATTATTTTGTCTCGTCAGGAGTTCTTTCCCTTACTCAGGATCCTCTTCAAGCTATTGATATTAATGGCGGACTATTTATTTCCGGTGGGGTTCTGAATATATATGGAGGATCCAATAATTCTTATGTTTCCAACTATGCTGACGCAACAATAACGATGACGGATGGTGTATTGGCAATTCATGACAGAGGTATGATATTATCCACATCAGGAGGGCATAACTTTACTTCGAACATCTCAGGAGGAACGATAAAGATCAATGGAGCATTCCAAAACTACCGCAACAATTTCATCCCTACAGGCGGAACAGTGGAATTCTTCGGTAGTAATAGTGGAAATGTTATTCAAACAGGAGACTCCAGATTCTGGAATATCAATATTAATAAATCTTCTGGTGCATCAGTCTCAGCAGGGACAAATCTTACTATTGCCAATGATGTAGTGATTTCAAACGGGTGGATGATGGTTGGCACAGCGACACTTTATGTAGGTGGAAGCTGGGAAAATAATGTAGGGACTTTAGCATTTTCGGAAGGGACCGGTAACGTTGTTTTTAACGGGATAAATCAGGATATGCGAACATCAGAGACGTTCTATGATCTTACTATTGCCAATACAGGTATTCATTTTGATGACTTGGAATTGCTTCATGATAAAACGATCACAGTAAGCAGAAATTTGACACTCAACGATGGAACTATAGAAATGAATGCTAATTCCGGTCTGATCGTAAACGGAAATATTCTGATTGCAGAAGGTGCGGGGATTAATGCATATGGAGATGGCGGGCTCTCGCTTACTCTGGGTGGTAATTTTACGAACCAGAATACGATTAATGACAGTTGGAACGGATTTTTTACTGATGCCTCGACTTTCACTTTCAATGGGAGTGCAGATCAATTCATTTCATCTACCGGTGATGTCATCGATATGGGGAATATAGATGTGAATAAGGCAGCAGGAAGTATTCGCCCCAATAAATCAATGCTTGTGCAGGGGAATGTTCATTTGATAAATGGAGGTTGGTGGGACAATGTTTCAAATTTGAACCATCACTTCTTTGGGAACTTTGCAGTCGAAGCAAATGCGGGTTTCTATGGCAATACTTTAAACAGTGTCAGTTTCAATGGAACGGCTGCACAAACTTTGGCTTATTATTCCACCTCAGGGTACTTTTATAATCTGGAAGTTGATAAGACAGAGGCACGTTTTGCTTCAGTTCTGGCTTCAGCAAATGCAGAGGCTGCACCTGCACAAAGTCGTCACAGTCGGAATCAGACAATGACATTGGGGGGAAATATACAGGTATTTAATGGGGGAGTTCTGAGTATCAATCAGGGACGACTTGATATGAACGGGCACAATATCCAGTGTATCGGATCAGTTTCAGTTCATGATGGAGGGATTCTGGAAATAGACAGTGATGCGACTTTGCGGATCAACAGCAATATGAATTTAACAGTTCTTTCAGGAGGTCGTCTGGAAGTATTAGGATCTGCAGATCATCCTGCAACGATCACACATAATAACGGTTATTATGATCTGATTGTATCTTCCGCGGGAACAATTGCTGCCGCATATGCGGTGTTTGAATTTATGAACACAAATGGAGTATATATCAGTCCGGGAGCTTTAATAGATGCATCTTATACTTTTAATAATTGTACTTTTCAGAATGGCATTAGCGGAGGGGTTCTTTTGACTTTAGATAATAGTCAGACGTTGTCTATAAGTAATGCTGTTTTCCCGTCGAATACTTGGTCAGGTTTGAATAATGTAAGCAAAACAGTCAATGAAGGTTCGGTATCAATAATAAGTTCAACGGGAGGGTTTGCCGGGCCCGGCTTTGAGAATGATACTTATGGGCTTATCTCCTGGACAGGGTTCAATCCTAATTTGCGAATTTCGGCAATGACAATATCTAATTCAAATCCATTTGTCGGGCAGATTGTCTCTTACAGAGTAACGGTAATCAATGAGGGTACGACTGATATTAACAGGACATTTAATGTTCACCTTTATACAAACAGGACTACACCGCCTACTGAAGGGGACTTTTCAACCATAAATCATGAGTTTAGTGGTCTTGCTGCCGGAGATACGATATCCTTTGTTTTCGAGGGGATAAGTGCTTCAGAAGTTATTGGCTGGAATTCCTATGCTTTTGTTGATCCGGAGAATCTGGTTACAGAGACGAATGAGAATGACAATGCATCGACTGTCTGCCCTGTTGACTGGAATGCTTTCCCTGCTGTAAGTGATGTTAGTATATCCTATGATGCAAATACAGCCAGGGTCTTTCTTCAATGGACACATCCTTTATCGGAGGCACATTTCCATATTTACCGTTCTTTGGATCCTCAGGGTACTTTTGAACTTATAGACAATACTACGAATTACTTGTGGTATGATTCGGTTCCTGGGGACAAGTATTTTTACAGAGTAACAGCTTCTATTGATTGAGATTAGAAGAGATTTGTTTCGGAATCTAAAATGGGCTGACGGTTATGTCGGCCCATTTTATTTATATGGACTATATGGACATTATGGACTATATGGACTATATGGACAGAAAGGGAACGCTTAATAGAACATGGAGACGCGAAGTCAAGGAGAGACGGGAGAGGATGCAAAATATCATGCCTCTTGTATGTTGTTAGTAAAATATGCTGGACGCTAGTCGATCAAGTAGAGAGAATAACTCACCCCCGGCCCCTCTCTTGCGAAGAGAGGGGAGTGGGTAATGTCGCCAAACACTGACTAACACGGACTTACACAGACTAACACGGACATGGGAAGAGATCTGAATGTATAGTATTTATGGTGTGCCATACAGTT
>CAYQPF010000185.1:0-8661 GCA_964419225.1 uncultured Candidatus Cloacimonadota bacterium
TTTACTGTATGCCTCTCTTACCAGCTTAATTGACTTCTCCCTGCCTACAGTTATCGGAATGATTGTTTCAGGAAACAAAACAGCATTACGTAATGCAATAATCGGTAAAGTGTCGGGTAAATCGGAATCCCTCAATTCTTGCCCGCTGTCAATATTCATGACAGGGATAATATTTACCTCTTCCGAGACCGAGTGTTGCAGATATATATCAGAAAATTTCATAATCGTATTTAATATGTCAATTTGTCAGACACTAATATGCGCTTAAGCATAATACATAATGTCGTTTATAGATGTCCAATCTCTGTGCCAAACTAGAACAATAAACTCTTTATGGAGAAAAAGAAACCGTGTTCTTTTAATTGATTGAAAGAATAGTCAATTGAAAGATTAATATTGTAATAGGTGATAATGTCAAGTCCAACACCTCCGCTGCATAAGAATTTGTTACTTAGAAAATTACTATAATTAGGATAGGAGTGATGTGAATATCCCATATCAAAAAAGGCCTTTCCATAGATTGTAAAGTGTATTTTCCGGAACTTAGGTAAAAATGACAGGAAGTTCAACACCGATACCTTTGTGGGAAGGATATTATATTTTATTGTAGGGTTAAAAGTGACAAACTGCTGTCCGTCATTTACATAGAATTCATATCCCCTGAGAGTAGCATCTTCATATCCTATTGCTCTGTCAAATATATAAGCATGAACATTTTTCATCGAAATACCGGATGACAGGTTAGCACATACGTTCCACTTTTCAGAAAGAGGAAGGTAATACTGCAGATTGGTTCTCAGCTGACCGTATCTCACCGAATAGTCGTTGTTGACATAACCCCTTAACTCTCCTTTAATAAGATAACCTTCAAGAGGATATTGATAGTTATCTCTTTGATCAGAAATAAAAATATAGTTCAATGATATGCTCTTCCGGGCAGTATCGCTGTTGCCCCAATACTTTGGATTAAGTTTCAGAATTGTATCTGAGATATTAATATCATCATATCTGACCATAAGGGAGTGACTTATTCTGATATCGGGACGGTATGTGTAATTAATACCTGCAGAAATCTTTTTAACGGCAAACCCATTCACCGATCTGTTATATACAGGTGAATTGAACAGTGAAATAAAATTTTCTGTTTTTGAAAACTGACCGGATAATACAAAACTTAAAACGTGCTTTCCTGTTTGACCTAATGAGATATTTTCATAGGCAAGATGCAATCCTTTGTGATAGCCAAACTTGTAACTGGCACTTACCGTATGATTCAATCCCCACATGTTATATACTCTGAATCCTGCATCCAATGTAATTCTGTCGCCGTCAGATGTCCTTATCCAGTTACTTAAATTTCGATCTTCAAACTTAATGTCTATTAATGGCCAGATGTACCATCTCTCTTCTACATCAATTATAATATCCAGATTTGTTTTATTCCCGGGATTGTTTTTTTTTGTAATGTATACGAAATTGAAGAGAGAGAGATTTAGCAGATTATTTTTAGCCATCTTTAATACTGCTTCCAATTTGTCAGCAACAATTGTGTCTCCCTGTTTGAAAGGGAGCTCTCTTATTATGACTTTGCTCTTTGTTATTGTGTTACCCTTAATGTAAATATTTGAGATGCAATAATTTTGCTGAGAATATAAGTAAACAGGAGCAAACAGAAAAATTAAAATAAATAGTTTCAATTTTGTTGTATTTTACACTACCAAATATAGGCATAAAACCGCATAAATTGGTGAGAACTAAAAGAATTTGTAAAAGTTTTAGCATAATGTTTTGAAATATCGATAAATTAATACTAATTTTGCTCGACAAAAAATGACTAACCCTTTAATTTATTTAATTATCATGACAAAAGCAGATATCGTAAATGAGGTTGCAAAAGCAACTGGCATGGAAAAAATTGCTGTTCAAAATGTTGTAGAAAGCTTTATGGATAGCGTAAAGGATTCTTTATCAAAAGATAAAAATGTTTATCTTCGTGGATTCGGCAGCTTTATCGTAAAAAAACGCGCGAAAAAGACTGCTAGAAATATTTCTAAAAACACTACTTTGGTTATTCCGGAACACTTTATACCATCGTTCAAACCTGCAAAAGTGTTTATGAACAAAGTAAAAAACAACGTAAAGTAATATTACTTTGCAAAAAATAAATTAATTATGCCTAGCGGAAAGAAAAGGAAGAGACATAAAATGGCTACTCACAAGCGTAAAAAACGCTTGCGTAAGAACAGACATAAAAAGAAAAAATAGTTGCTATTTAAGTCTTCAGTGTGTGATAATCTAAAGCAAGTCATTAGATTTGCTTTAGATTGTTTTTATTTAATAACGTAGATGGAGAAAGATTTAATAATTGATGTTAGTTCCACGGAAGTTTCTATAGCTCTGCTGGATAATCACAGGTTGATTGAGCTGAATAAAGAGCAGAACAACGGCAATTTTTCGGTAGGGGATGTTTATATAGGAAGAGTTAAGCGAATTATGCCAGCTCTTAATGCAGCATTTGTAGATATTGGAGATGAAAAAGACGCATTTATCCATTATCTGGACCTTGGATTATCATTCAAGGCCCTTGATTTTTTTATAAGACATATTGGCCAGAGTAAACAATACGGTGCTTTGTTTTCCAGTGTCAAACTAGGAGATATTCTAGAAAAAGAGGGAAAGATTGCAGATATATTGAAGCCAGGCCAGCACATATTGGCTCAGATAGTAAAGGAACCGATTTCTACAAAAGGTTCGAGACTTACCTCTGAAATTTCCATCGCCGGAAGAAACATGGTACTTATACCTTTTGCAGATAAGGTAAATATATCGCAGAAAATTACGTCAAGAGAAGAGAAAAAAAGGCTGGAGAGATTGGTCTACAGTATATTACCTCCAAACTACGGTGTTATAATCAGAACAGTAGCAGAAGGTAAGAGAGCTGCAGTACTTGACGGAGAGCTGAAATCACTGATAAAAAAGTGGGAGGATTCCTGGCCAAAAATGGCTAAATCTAATGCGCCACAGCTCCTTTTTACAGAAAACAGCAGAACAACCACCATTCTAAGAGATCTGCTGAACGATTCATTTTCCAATATTCATATAAATGACGAAACCATTTATAATGAAGTTATTGATTATATTTCAATAATAGCCCCCGGACAAGAAAAGATTGTTAAGCTTTACAGGGGAGGTGAACCAATATTCGACCATTTTGATGTCAATAAGCAGATAAGAGGAGCGTTTGGTAAAGTAGTACCTATTAAGCAGGGCGCATACCTTGTAATAGAACATACTGAGGCACTTCATGTAATTGATGTGAATAGCGGTATCAGGGCAAAATCAGGAGCCGATCAGGAGCAGAATGCTTTTGATGTTAATATGAGCTCCGCAGATGAAATTGCAAGGCAACTCAGACTAAGGGATATGGGAGGAATTATTGTTGTCGATTTTATCGATATGGATTCTAACGAGAATAAGATCAAGCTGTTCAGACACATGACAGATCTGATGCAGTCTGACAGGGCAAAGCATAATATTCTTCCGATAACTAAATTTGGTTTGATGCAGATAACCCGTCAAAGGGTAAGGCCCGCTACAGAGATTAATACAAGTGAAAATTGTCCTTCATGCAATGGTACCGGAAAAATTTCTTCAAGTTTGCTGATAGATGAAACAATCGAGAGACAACTTGCCTATTATGTCAAAGAGAAAGGGATCAAATCAATTATAATAACAGTAAATCCGATTCTTGCATCATACCTGACGAAAGGGTTTACCAGCATTAAATTTAAATGGACAATTAAATATAAATGCTCAATAAAAATTCAGACAGCAACGGATAATGCCTTGCTGGAGGTTAAATGGTTCAATTCCAAGGGCGAAAAGCTTGAAGATTAGTTTGCTTTTGTACAAACAACTATCTTTTTGTGCCCATCCGAAACAATACATCCGAAAATATAAATTTCACCACCGTCCTCTATTCTGAGAGTTTTCTTTAACTCCTGAGGACTTAGCGGGAAGTTACGTGTTGATATATTTGCTTTTGGGTATTTATTTTTCAGAAGTTTTACTGTCTCTTTATTAAAATCGAAAACATCTTTTATCTCAAAACATCTTCCGGGAAAATTTTCTGCCCTTTTTTCTGAGACATAAAGGTGTGTATGTTTCTGCAATTTTTTAAAACCATATGTTTTACCTAATATCTTGAAGGCACCTGCCTTAAGAATACTTGAGTTAGGTTCGTACAGGTAAGAGGGCAGTTCTGTATCTGAAAACTCCGAAATACATCCGTTTTCATCTTCAAATCTGAAGTCGAAATTCTCGATTTGACCATTATTACGGAAATTGACGGTGTATATTTTTATTTTTAATAAATCCGGATTATTGCTTTTAAGCAGAAACAACAGCTCTTTACATTCGTTGCTGACTGAAAGTATGTGGATTTCTGATATTTCCGGAATTTGTCTTATGGTTTCCGATATGTCGGCCATAGGAGATACTTTTACAAGTATATTTGGAGATAATAAGAAAAGAGAATTTTTCAGTTCAAGTATATTCGGCTGACACTCAACTAAGGCATAAACAGGATTTTTGTTGTTGTCTCTCCTGGCAGGATCGAGATAAATAAGGTCACACTTTGGAATACTAAGCTTCCCAATATTGTCCGAAGTGATTTCACAATTTGAAACAGATATATTGTTCTGACCAAGCAGTTTGAAATTATGATCAGCAGCTTTGCAAAGCTCCGGATTCTTCTCATAATAGTAAAGATGAGTTGCATTCTTTGACATAAAAAAAGAATCAACACCAAGCCCGCCTGTTAAATCAAGTAAAACACCCTTTTTTACAAACCTTTGTTTATAGGTTGCTGTAATTTCTGAACTGCATTGCTCCGTTGCCAGAATGTCACTGAAAATTAATCCTTCTGTATGGCTCCATGAGGGAACCTTTTTTACAATTTTCTTTCTTGCAGAGATTAATTTTGCAGCCAGCCTGACATCAATTCCCGGATATTTGTTGGCAGAGAGAAGCAGCCGCTGAATATCGTCTTGCTCATGTAGGTTCACAAACTCTGTAAAAGCCTTGTTATACATCATTTTTTACTAATAGAACTGATGGTTTCCGGAGGAACAATCTTTAACTCTTTGAACCGGTAAATTGTATATCTTACAACTGGGTTGTTCATTCGCCTGATATATATAACTTTTGCAACTTCAACACTTTTAAAATACCGGTTACCAAGCAGTATTCCAGGAATCTGATCGCGTGAGGATTCTATATAATATGCACTTTCACCAATTTTGAACCCACCCTGTTCCATTGTTGTAAAGGCATATTTTCTAGTATCATTAATATTCCCTATTGTTTTTACAACTATTTTATTTGGCCTTGCCAAATAGTAATCATAATGGGCCGCTGAAAGATAATTATTTGAGATTATATAGGCATGACCTGAGATATTGCCAAGAGCAACATCCATGTACCGGAGTTTATTAAATTCTTTGGCAAGTTTCTGCCATCCGTACCTTTCAATTGAAATATCACCTGCACCTATCTTTGTCTCAGGAACCTTTTTAAGGTCAAAATTGAAAGCGCCGGTGTAAATCTGCGTCATAATAATAACCACAATCAATATAATAGAATAGAAACTGTTTTTCAGAACCTCAGGAAACCTTACTCTTGTTGAACCATATTTTGATTCTAAATACGCTGCTGAAAGCAGAATAAGAGAGAAGAATCCTATCGGGATGATTCCTGTAATAATAAAAGGTAAAGATAAGACAATGAGAAGTCTGTACTGATCCTTCTTTAAATATTTCATTTTTCTAAATGAAAATATTGCAATTACAGCAAGAATTATATTTACGGGATTGTTGTATATTATCTGAGTTCCCAGCTTCGTTAGTATAGTGGAAACATCAAAATTGTTTGGAAAACTTAATACTTGATTGTACAGGAAATTAAATCCTATATAATCATATTTGACATTCCACAGAATGACAGGTAAAAAGATAATGACGCTTATAAACAGAGAGAGCCAAAGTTGGGGCCTCTTTAAAAAACCTCTGTCAAACAGTAATATATATATAATGACTCCCAGCCATAATAAAACTGATGAGATGTCTGAAAGCATCGCAAGACCAATAAATACTCCTGCCATTATCAGTGCGATTGAACTCAATAATCTCGATTCCTTACAATCTTCGTATTTAATAATAAATCCTTCGTGAAGAAAATAAATCGACAGAAGGGTAAAGAGTACCTGAGGTGAATCAGGACCAACGAGTGTGCCTGCAATTATACTACAATAAATGGATGTTGTATACAAAATTGCTGCATATAAAGCAGTTAATTCATTTTTAATCCTTCTCCCCAATACAAAAATCAACCAGGTGTTTATAGATCCGATAAATACAGAAACAAACCGGATAAAGAACTCATCATTAAAAAAAAGATTATTAGTGAATAACTGTATCATCCACCCTATCATAGGAGGCTGGTCAAGATGGCTTAATTTCGGATAAAGAGCGAATGTCCAGTAATAGGCCTCCTCACCACCAAGTTCAAGTGTAAATGCTAATATGCATCTTATTATAGCTGAGAATGCTATAAGATATAACAGATAGATTTTGTTATTGGACATTTTCATATTAAACGTGATGAGATTTTATTAGTTCATTACTAATTTTATTAAATCGCCACAAAAATAAAAGAGCAGCAAAAACAAGTCCTAAAAGCAGGCCTATCCATACTCCCACGGCTCCCAGACCAAACACTGTCCCACATACATAACCAAGAGGGAGGCATATGAAATAGTATGAAATGACAGATAGCAGGAGAGGCATTTTTACATCGGAAAGTGCCCTCAGGCAAGCCAGACATGATAGTTGGATTGCATCAAATATTTGGAAAAGAGCAGAAATAATTAAAAGTTTGGCTGCAAGAGATCTTACTTCAGGATCACCTGTAAAGATTTGGGGAATGTAATCTTTGAATACAATATACGCTACACCGCAAATTGACATCAGGGCCACACTGAGGTGTATGGCTGCAAAACCAGCTTTACGCATCGATTTAAAATCTCCATATCCGTATTGATGAGAAACCCTGATGGTTGCAGCAGCTCCAACCCCGAGGGCAAGCATAAATGAAAAACTGCTCATGCTCATTGCTACCTGATGTGACGCAAGTGCAATCTCGCCATTCCATCCAATCATTATTGCACTAAGGCTGAAAGCTGTAATCTCAACCAGATTCTGAAACGATAATGGAACTGACGTTTTGAGCACATCTTTTACAAGTTGCCAGTTGATGACGGGACGGGTAAAGTACTTTAGATACCTTTTATATATGTCTGTTTTTAAGAAGATAATAATAAACGATACAAGCATCATGAAACGACTTATTGTAGTAGCCATGGCAGCTCCCTTTACCCCCATAGGTTCAATTCCAAAATGGCCGAAAATCAATACCCAGTTAAGGAATATATTAAGGAGGTTTGCAAATAAGGTAATGAACATTGCATATTTGGTTATCCCTATACCTTCTGAGAATTGCCTCATCCCAAAGAAAATCAGGGCAGGTAACATAGAAAACAGTATAGTGAAATAGTACTCTTTACCTAAGGAGACAACCATTTCAGTTTGCCCCATAGAGCTCATAAATAAGCTCAACACAAACATAATCATTGTTAGAAGTACAGATGCGGCAATAACCATTATCAGAGAATTTTGGAGTAACTGTCCGACTCGCTTGTGATCACCTTTCCCATAACTCTGACCTACATGTGGTGTAATTCCCTGTGTAAAACCTATTCCAAAGACAAGACCAAGTATAATTATTGAATTTGCAAAAGATACTCCTGCCAGTTCAGCTGTTCCCAGATGTCCAACCATGATATTATCTGCAAGTTGTACGGTTATCTGTCCCGCCTGAGTCAGCATGACAGGAACAGCAACCTTAAGATTCCTTTTATAGAAGGGTATATACTCTCTGAAATTCATGTCACAAATATACTCTTCTTTGTCCGATATTTGAAAATCGGCTATTATTCATTAAATTTGTATATACGAGCTTAATATTTATTATATGTCTGTGAATTATTTAGAAATAGCACAATCCTGGCTGGATGAAGGCTATGATATTGAGACAAGAGAACAGGTTCAAAAAATGATCGATAGTGATCCTAAGGAACTTGAAGATTCATTTTACAGAAACCTGGAGTTTGGTACCGGAGGATTGAGAGGGGTTATGGGCGTCGGGACTAACAGAATGAACAAGTACACGGTTGGAATGGCAACTCAGGGTCTTGTTAACTATATGAAGCATTCTTTTAAAGATAAAAGACATTTATCTGTTGCAATAGCATTTGATAACAGGAACAATAGTCAGTATTTTGCCCGGATAACTGCAAATGTGTTTGCTGCAAACGGATTTTTGGTATATCTTTTTGAAGAGTTGAGACCTACTCCGGAACTTAGCTTTGCAATAAGACACCTGGGTTGTGCGGGAGGAGTCATGGTAACAGCATCTCATAATCCAAAGGAATACAACGGGTACAAGGTATATTGGAGTGACGGGGCCCAGATTACTGCACCACATGACGTGAATATAATTGATGAGGTACTTAAAATTGAGAAATTATCTCAGGTTAATTTTAAA
>CAYQPF010000186.1:0-8588 GCA_964419225.1 uncultured Candidatus Cloacimonadota bacterium
TTTCAAAAATGTGATCATTGATAATGATCAAGGCGGGATGTGCTTTTATCTAACTCATTTAAGACCAAAAACAAACATGTATTTCAATTTTGAAAACTGCAGAATCAAACATTACCATAAAGCTGCCGGCCCTGATGTTTTTTTTGATGTTGTAAGTATCCATGGACCCAATTCGAATTATACTGATCAACTGACTGTAAATATTGTTAACTCAGAAATTACGGATTGCCTCTTCAATGATAATGAGTGGCCATATACAGATATTGCTATGACTCTAATGAATAATATTAAAGCTAATATTGTAAATTGTACAATTGGAAACAATAGAAAATTTGGAAATATGGGTTATGCACTTGTTGTAGTCGGCAATAATAATATTGTAAATTTGCAAAATAGTATTATCTACGGTAATACACCAAGACAAATTCTATTTTGTCAACCAGAAAACACTTTACCAACCGTTATGAATATTTCGCACAGTATTCTTCAAGGTGGACTTGCAGGTATTTACAGCTATAATTCCTACGCATCCGCTAATTGGCTTGAAGGTAATCTGGATACTGATCCTCTATGGCTGGCTGCCAATCATGCTTATCCTTATCAGTTAGCTTGGAATTCGCCCTGTGTTGATGCCGGTACCTTAACAATGCCCGAAGGCGTTACGTTACCGGAATTTGATTTAGCTGGAAATCCCAGGATTCGCAATAATTTGGTCGATATCGGTGCTTATGAATGGGATGGAACATCTGAAAATGATAATATTCAAACTCTGGGAACGACCAATTTGTCGGTTTTCCCTAATCCTTTCAATCCTACCACCACTATCAGTTACTTGTTGGAAAATGACGGACAGGTTAGTTTAGAAGTTTTCAACATCAAAGGTCAAAGAATAAGAACGCTCATTAATGAGAACAAGCTAAAAGGAAATCACAATGTAGTCTGGGATGGAAAAAATGATCAGTACAAAAAGAGTTCCAGTGGAGTTTATTTCCTTAAATTGCAAGAAGGTAATCACACCATAACCAAGAAAATATTAATGTTGAAGTAGGCATTGCATGCAGCATATTTTACAGATTATGACTGGAGGAGTTTACACAAAATCTCTCCTCTTATCATATGATACGAACTCAAAATAGGGACTAGCGTCCAGCATATTTTACTGGTATCATACTAGAGGAACTTGATAATCTTGCCTCCGCTAGTCTTATTATACGAACTTAAAATGGGATTAACAAATATTTTGCATAAACCAACTGGAAAAGCCTGATACTTTATTCAAAATTATGATTATTCTGTATCCTGAATATCCTGTTTATCGATGCTAATAAATTTCTAAAAGCGTCTCTTATCTCTACAATCAGGATTTATGACCTCTCAATAAAAACCGTAAAAGTGTTTCAACTGCATATCGGATGGCACATTATCGCCGTGTGTTCCTCGTCCATCAACATTATGTGCTCCATGATCCGGTGCAAAGAGTATCAGCTTTTTATACCCCTTCCAGGCTTCCATAAAGACTTTAAACACCTTTTCAAAACTGCTGATATGTTCCTCTGCTGCGTTTAACGCTTCCTGCGAGAATACACCGTAGGCATGCAGGTTATCATCATAAGCTTGCTGATAGGCAACTACTACATCATAATTCTCTGAATTCATCAGATTCATTGCCTGTTCTTCCACTGCGAAATCATCCGGCATCGAGAAATAGGAAATAGCTCTGCCTCTGAAAATAAGATCCATACTGGAGTTTTGCACAGCTACCAAAGCAACCCGTTTCCCTGCCTGTACTAATATATCAAATGCAGTTTCCACCTGTAGAACCGGTTTCTCATATCTGCTGATGCCATGTTCTGCCGGAGTTAATCCTGTGAACATTGTGGCAAAGCAGACTGGTGTCACCGAGGGATATGCAGCTTCAACTTCCAGAATATGGGGAGCTAAGGCTGCTACTCTCTTCAGCCATTCCGGCCGGATCTCCCATAAGTGATTACCGATGGCATCAGGTAAAAAGACTAAAGCTTTCTCTGCCTTGAATACTTTATCCCCACAAGTCGGGATAAGAACTTGAACATTTAAAGATCTCTCTGTCAGGCATGCACACAGAATATCCTTTACGGTGCCAATTGACGCTATTTTGTCTTTCACTTTATCCATCCTTATTACCTCCGGTTCTTCTTCATTACCAGGCGTAGCCGGCAACCAGCCTCAAGTCTCCATCTACTCTTCGTAGCGGAGAATCAGAAGTATAGTTTTTGAGAATAGCATGCAGATTGAACCCGACACCCAATAAAAAATTGTCATACTTGCCAAACAGCCAGTTGTATTGCACAATTCCTCCTAAAGTAGGAGCTGTATCATTTGCTTTTTGCTCAGGTTTATCTTCCTCTCTGTAACGGGTAATGACTCCGGCCGTAGGCCCAAACCCCAGACCAGCCAGTCCGGCAGGATTAGGATGGTACAAAAGCTTAAAATAGGCAAAACGAGCTTCAACTTCTTTATACTCGTACCACAAATTCATGCCAACTGTCAAATGTGGTTTTACAATAGTTTCAAATTCTCCAGTTATGGTTCCTGCAGGTACGAAGATTGGGTTTATCGCTATTTCAAACTTAGGTTGGTCAGTTGTGTTTTGACAGGATAAATTACTGAATGACAGCAATCCAAAGACAATCACTAAAGTTATTATGCTAAAGTGCTTTTTCATAGCTTTTACAGCGGAAGGGAAAGGTATTCGCAGATATTCCGGTCTTCCTTATTGAAGCCGACACCCAGTAGAATTATTTCTTTACCTGAGCTTTGGAATTTCTCATAGTATTTCATATCCTTGATTTGTTGAAGAGCTGTTTCTGCTTTGCCAATCTTGAATTCCAGAAGGTAAATATATTTATCAGTCTCGATGACAGCATCAATCCGCCCTTTATTGGTCTGGACTTCTGCTTTGAGATATACTCCAACCAGGTTTAAAGCAATAAAAAGGATGGAATGGTAGTAGGCTTCATAGTCCTTAAGAAAGATTTCATATGGAATCGATGCGAAAAGGGACTTGAAATGCTGGATTGCAGACTCTACGTCTTTTTGCTTTAAACTATTCATTATTTTGACAATAAGCGTATCATTTTTACCAAGTTTAGAATAATTATACACTTCCAGAAGATGTTTGTAGAAGGAGATTCTGACTTCCTTATTAGGATAATCGAGATAAGAAATCCCATTTATATCCTGTTCCCTGATCGTTAAATACCCTGTCTGAAACAGTAAGGACGTAATATCAAGATTATTTAAATCAAATTTACTAAAAAAGGTATCCGTAACCATTGATTGGTTTAATTCTTCAGGATCAATTAAATTTTGTTTAATATAATCCACCAGAAAGGTCGGGGTTCCTGAATCAAACCAAAAATTTCTGAAGGCTTGATAGTGCAGGAAGTTTAACAAAGAGAAGGGATTATAGACAAAGTCTGTTCCATTCCAGGAATAACCATTATACCAGGTCTTGATGGCTTGCATTAATTCAAATCTTGAAAGCTGCAATTTATCCTGGATCAGATCAAGATAGTCGCCATAATTTGCTTCGATCTCAGTTTCTGTATAACCTAATAAATAGGCAAATTTATCATCCTGACTTAAATCACTGAGATTGTTTAAATCAGAGAATATGGATACTTTGGAAAATTTGCTGACACCAGTGAGCAAAACAAATTTTAAATAACTGTCCATTGGCTTGATAATTGAATAAAAGTTTTTTAAGGTGTCACGGTTCTCTTCTGCCAAATCCAGATCTTTTCCGAGATAATCAATAATGGGTTTATCATATTCATCTATGAGGATAACAACCTGAGAATTTTGTTTCTTTGATATCTCTTCAATGAGAATGCGAAAATTGTATTTATTATCTATCGAATCAAGAATGATATCATAAGTTTGGGCAAATTTCCTTAGTTCCAAATTAATCCCATCTGCTAAAGGTATTTGTTTGTAAGGAATCTGAGAAAAATCAATTCTAATAACAGGATATTTTTGCCAGTCAATTTTATCATATATCCAGAGTCCTTGGAATAGTTCTTTATTACCGGAAAACAATTCTCCCAGAGTGCTGACTAATAATGATTTGCCAAAACGGCGTGGTCGGGAAAGGAAACAATATTTCAATGTAGTTATCAAATTGTAAAAAAGTTCTGACTTATCAATATAGATATAATCATTATCCCTGATTTCTTTAAAATCCTGAATACCCAATGATAACTTTTTCATTTAAGCCTCCAAATTCACCTAAAGTCATTATAATATTTTGCTTTGTTAAGTCAAGTTTAGGAAAATTCAGATAATTTATAGGCAAGCAAAAGAAGTCTGAGAAGGAAAGAGAATTTTCGAAACCCGCAGGCAAGTATTAAGGGGAAAGTAGTCAGGTATCTGGGTGTAAGGTGTCAGTAGGAGAAAGAAAACAATTGAGTTGGACTGTTAAAAATGCTTATTGGTGCAATTATAACTTGTCTGTTTGCCACTCGGCAGACTACTTCATACTTATTCGCTCCCCAGTCCATCCTTGGTGTTCATAGAGAAAATCAGAAAAAAATCATGTAATTACTCAGATACTTAATCACTAAAGGGAAGGGAAATTTTCTTACTGAGAACACAGAGGAAGAGGGACAAAATAGTTGTTAATTGTTAGTGATTGAAAGGGAAAGCGAGAATTGGGATTGAGTGCGAGGAAGGACATTTTTAGAGAATTAAGCCACCGAAGTCCACCGAGTGTAACGCGAAAAGGAAAAATACAATCACAAAGAACTTTTTTATTTATACTAAAGCACAGACGCGTGAATCATAAAGTTGAACTGTTTTACATTGGAAGTTATAACACTATACTAAAATAAAAAGATTAATTGGTTGTGTAATAATAAAGTCATGGACTACCTGAGTAGTTACCATAATTCACAATTTACAATTTTTCAAACTTATGAATACATTGACAAATTTTGCAGGAAAAAAATATAATAATTGAAATAGATAATTTGGGGATAAAATGAAGAGAAAAGGACTTATGTTTTTGGGAGATATAATCAGCAGATCCATTATTCCAGACCTTTTCAGGAAGAATTATCCCGGTAAGGAGCCCAAATGAACAGTTTGGAGTTATTTATCAAATCCATACCTAAGGCAGAGTTACATTTGCATATTGAGGGTACATTGGAACCGGAGCTAATGTTTGCGTTAGCTAAAAGAAATAATTTATCTTTATCTTACACAACAGTAGAAGAATTAAAAAGGGCTTATCATTTTCACAATCTCAAACAGTTTCTGGATATATATTATCAGGGCACTCAGGCTTTGCTTCATGAGCAGGATTTTTACGATCTGACCTTTGCCTATTTTACCAAATCCAATGCAGATAATATCTTACATACAGAATTCTTTTTTGATCCCCAAGCTCATACAGAACGGGGTGTTGCTTTTGATACAGTGATCAGAGGAATCCAGCGGGCCAGAGAAGATGCTCTGCAGGAGTATAACATTACCAGTAAACTGATCATGTGCTTTTTGCGGAATCTGGATGAGGCAAATGCTTTCAGGACATTGGAGACAGCCTTGCCATATAAGGAATGGATCTATGGAGTAGGTTTAGACTCATATGAAGTTGGTAATCCTCCGTCCAAGTTTGCCGGAGTTTTTCAAAAAGCCTTAGAGCTTGGCTTCGTGACAGTTGCACATGCCGGAGAAGAAGGACCTGCAGATTATGTCTGGGAGGCGCTGGATCTTCTCAAGTCTCGGCGTATTGATCACGGAGTGCGATCCATGGATGATCCCGCACTTATCGAATACCTGGTAAAAAACAAGATCCCGCTGACGGTCTGCCCGCTTTCCAATGTGAAACTGCGGGTATTCCAAAAAATGAGTGACCATAATATAAAGCGAATGCTGGATCAAGGCGTCTGCGTAACCATCAATTCGGATGACCCGGCTTATTTCGGCGGTTATATGAATGAGAATTTCGCTGCCGCACAGGAGGGCGTAGGGTTTTCAAGATCGAACCTGATCAAGATCTGCGAAAACTCCATCGATGCTTCTTTCTTAGGCGCTGAGCGGAAAAAGATCTTAAAAGAAGAACTGGCAGCGTATGCCCTGAAAGATATTCGGGTATGAAGCGATAATAACCTTTTGGATCGATAAGAAGCTCAATATCGCCGAAGCCTGAGATCATGCCAATAATCCATCCATTTCGATCTGAAGCTGAAAAGATCCAGGCGTTAATTGACCAATGCAACGGCGATAGCGATATCTTTGTCAACAGGCTTCATCACAGCGGGCTCAACCATATCAGTTTTTCGCAAGTCTATGCATTTGAGACCTGTCCCAGGCAGTATTATCTGAGATACATCCTGGGTATGGAGACCACTCCTGTTCCAGAGTACTTTATTAAGGGAAAAGCCCTGCACCGCACCATAGCAAACGCATACCGCGTATTAATGGAAGGGCAGGATTTTGACGAGGAAATCATTTCTTATGATGAAATCCACCCTGATTCACGGGCGGGAAATCATCTTCGTAATGGCTACCTTACGTTGCGGCAGAATATGCTGCCCGCCGATGAGGTCGTCGGGATCGAAAAACCTTTCGTCTATTTGATGAATGATGAGACCCCGCCCATTGTTGGTGTGATCGACCTGATCCTGCGACGAGGTGACAGGCTGATCCTGATCGACCATAAAACCGGACGCGACTTCTACCAACCGGACATTCTGCAGATGGCGGTTTACCTGAATTATCTGCGTTCAACAGGAATTGAAGGCGAATGCGAGTTTTACTATGACAGCTACCGCTGGGTCGAGAACCTGGCGCGCATCCGCAAACCGGCCTTTTCACGGCAGCAGATGATGATCAGTAAAACAGATGCCGCGATCCAGGCGAAACGCTTGATGGATGGTTATCAGGGAATTCGCACCTTGCGTGAAGGCGGTCTGCCGGATAAAACGGGGGAATGCTTCAGGTGTGTATACCGGGATTATTGCTGGAATGCACAACCATGAGAGGCAGCCCCTTTCTTAGTGCTTGATCAAAAATTAACCAAATATTAATACTTAATTCTCCGATCCGCGTTATTATAAAGAAGGAAAGGAGATAAAAATGATAACTTTACTCGTATTATTGTCACTAATGGTCATCGGTTTTGCGATTGTATATACAACGTCGAACATTTTTGATCTGGCAAAATTCGGTCCTGTTTCGAACACGATCGAGATCAACAGAGAAACACCAGATGCAATACTTGCCGACCAGATGTGCAAAGGCAATATCAGCCGCGACGCATATGAAATGTTCGTTGCTGAAAAACTGGATCTGAAACTGATTTAGTAAGATCCAACCCCGGAACCATTTACGAAAAACCGTAAATGGTTCACACGACGGATCGGGTTCAACCATTAGAAATGGTTGGGGCCGGTTTTTTTATTTTTAATTCCCAGTATATTTATGGCATACTTTAGGAGAAACATTATCTCTTGAAAGTATATTATTCAGCGATCCCAACAAAAAACTCAATACAGGAGCGGCACATGGATCTCAAAAGCAAGGTTGCGGTAGTCACCGGCGCGTCAGCCGGCGTGGGGCGGGAACTGGCGCGGGAATTCGCCAGACAGGGAGCCAAAGTGGTCTGCGCTGCCAGGCGCGCGGAAAAACTTGAAGAGACAGTCTCCCTTATCGAAAACGAGGGCGGAACTGCAATTTATGTTGCGACGGACGTGACGGATAGAGAACAGGTCAAACACCTTTTTGATGAAACAATCAGCCATTTTGGGCAGGCAGATCTGCTATTCAACAACGCTGGCAGAATGACAGCGATCGGCCCCTCGTGGGAGGTGGATATTGATGCATGGTGGCATGATATTCAAGTGGACCTGCTGGGCACTTTCATCTGCTGCAAGACCTTCCTGCCGCATATGATCGCGAGGAACTTCGGTGTGATCATCAATATGGATGGCGGCGGCGGGACAACCGGTTCCTTTACAGGTGCTTCGGCCTACGGCTGCGCAAAAGTAGCCATTGTGAGGTTCACCGAATCGCTGGCGGGGGAGCTGGAAAGCATCGGTTCATCGGTCATGGCGGTATGCCTCAACCCGGGATTTGTGGCGTCTGAGCTCAGTAAAAGCGGGATAGACACACCATACAAGGCAAAATGGCTGCCGCATGTTCTGGACAAACTGGTTAACAACAAAGGCGTTCCCGCTGACCTGTGTGCCAAGACGACGATAAAACTTCTGAATGTTCTGGCACCCGAATTGAACGGACGCGCTTTTAAGAACGGCACAGATTATGAGAAGGTAGCCAAGAATCTTGAAAAGATCAAAAAAGAAAATTTGCTGACCCTGAAATATATATCACTGGATTAAATATTCTTTAATTTATTAATTCTCAGATCAGGCCAGAAGAACCTGGATGCCCAGTTTCGATATTTCAAGACGGGTGATGGGAGTCAGTGCGTCGTCGGTGATCAGTTTATGAACAGCAACCAGCGGTGCCACCTGAATTCCAACTTCGGCGCCAAAGACTGTATGATCCGCCAGCACGATGATCTCACGGGCTGAGCGGATCATTGC
>CAYQPF010000187.1:0-8518 GCA_964419225.1 uncultured Candidatus Cloacimonadota bacterium
TTGATACGGTGTTCCGGGAACAAGGTAAGCCTGTCGCTATTCCTCTGTTACTGATTCCTTGACTGCTTAATCGAAGGATTTCTCTGTAATTGGTCATTTTAAGAACTCCATGAATATCTTTACACTAAATCGTGTATCAATTCATTTAAGGTCTTGAAACATTTATGGCAAGGTGGCTCTGTTTTTGCGAAGACGTGGCTCTATGTGAAAATATTATTCAATTATAATGATATATATGCTTTTTATTGTTCTGCTATTGAAAATGACCCCTCAAAGTCTAATCTTACTTTCTTTTTTAGAAATAAGAACGGGTATGAAAAAAATACTGATTTTAATAAAGAGAGAATTTTCACTAAAGATGATCTGAAGAATAAAAATTACCCTAAATTACCGAACAAAGTTTGTGGAAATAATTATGGAGTTAAATTTGGTAAGGAGGATAATGGGAATTATAAAGGTTTCGCAAGAATTACAATAGCATCTGATAAACTAAATGACAACAACTTAGCTGATTTAGATAATGCACAGGAAATGCTTAGGAAGATAAAAGGTATTCACGAACTAAAATAAATACAGAAAAATCATGAAAAGGAGCAGGCAAATCCTGCTCCTTAATTACCTATCTGTTCAGCTGTCTTGTCCCAGTTTGCTTCTGGATTTAAAGATACGATACAGATTATAGATGCCAAAATCCTTTGGCAGATTAACTTTACCTATGAAAGCTGTGCGTATTTTACGACAGATTTGTATATCTTCACATTGTGAAAGTTCTTCTTTTAAAATGGCGGCAAAATGCTCACTGGCATAGATTTGACCCGGAACTGCCTTAGGCTCCAGTCTTGCAGACAGATTGACATGATTACCAAAGAAATCTTCTCTTAAAGTGATGGGATTCAAAACTTTATAAATCGGCCCGCAGTGCAGACCTATCCTGATTTCCGGACTACCCAGACCTGTCATGGACCAGTCAGTATCATGGATGACATCTACCAGAGCCAGTGCATAGCAGGCTAATGAAACAGGATCGTTCATGACCATAAATATCCCGTCACCCCAGGTATTTACCATCAGAGGTCTCTGAAACTCACCCTGATCATTCAAATGACTAACTACCTTATTTAAAAAAGTATAGACAAAGAAAGGCATTTTATCATCTTCCAAAGAACCAAAACCTTTGATATCTGCAAAAAGCATGGATTTAATTTCTCTTTGAACTGGCAAAACGCCTGGCAGTTTCCTTTCCTCATTGGTTCTCATGGTTTGTTCAGGCTCTCTGTCATACTCCTTTTGCAGTTCGTTCAGGTCGATGATTTTCAAATTATCCTTATCTTTCCAGCGTTCGCACTGCTCAAGTGTACCGCCTATATGGTTAATACTATATTTATCAACAACAGCCAGCAGCTTGACCTGAGCTGAAGTGTTTTCCCCATCCAACATCGCCTTACCGGTCTTAACCCTGTTAACATACCTGAACATTTGATCATGCCCCAGATATTTTCCTTTGTCCGTGTAAGTAATCTCAACGTTCTTATTACGACAGATAGCATCAAATCTGGAAACCCAATCCCTACCTGCAACTGAAACACTTGCATTCTTGAATTCACTTTTGTTAAAGGGAAGAAACAACTTTATTGAACAGCCTTTCTCCAGCATGGACTCAGCAAACAGGATATCAGATCCATTTGCACCGGAACAGTAACCAATCCGGGCACCAGTTTCCTCGATATAAGCATCAATTCTCGACTTAATTGCCTTCTCCAGTATATCATTTGCAGGAAATCTGGGAGTAACACGTTTGGGAGAATCAATCATGTGACCGCAAAAAACCAGGTGGGGAGGAGGAGTGAGTAAGTCTGTTATAATTTGTGGAACAGGCTTATTAAGGCAATGAGTATAAATCAGATTAAGGTTGTTTAAGACGGTTTTTAAAGGTGGAAATTTACTGGTTGTTGTATAGTGTCCGTCAGGGTGAAGGAGAAGAATTTTTTTGTAATGTTCACAAGCTTTTTCGACATTCTCCTGGAAAAGACAGCATTCTGCCAGAGTAACATTATTCCAGAAAAAAGATGTCTCACTATTTTCCAAAGAATAAGTACAAAGATCCTTAATCGGTTCAAGCAAAGTGCAAACATTTTCTTCCCCGCAGATTGTGCCCATAATAACTGCGTTTATCCCTGCCCAACTGCTTTTATACTTATCAAAAACAGATTTAAAGATAACATATCCTTCCTGGGCATAGACTCTGGATTTGGTCTTTTTCCACAATTCTTTGTCAATTGAAGCCATGGTACAGGAAATTTGTTCGGCAGTGAAACCCTGATCACTTAATTCTTCATCGCTCACATTGTGTGCTGTTAGCTCATAAAATTTCTGATATGCTTTTCTTGCTTCTTCAGGGGCATCAATTCTCAAAAGGATGTTTGCTTCAGTGAATCTCTTATAAAGGATATAATCGGCATGTGAATCCATTCTAATCATCTCCAAAGCTTCGTAATACCGTTGTTCTTTAATCAGTTTTTGTACTTCATTCTTGAATTTTTTCATGGTATCCTCCCTTGATTTTTTTATTTTATTTAAATCTGATTTATAGAAAGTGATTATTAATTGTCAAGTCAAAAAACTGTCTGTGATTGCAGAGAATATTTAACCGCAGGATCTGGCCGCAGGTGGGTAAATTCATCAAGGCTCAAACTATTTAAGAACTAGTATCCCTTCTGGCAAATTCCAGAGAACTAATAGGAAGTCAATTAGATTATTTACTCATATCTGGGGTGTCGCCAACATTTCCGACAAAAACCACGATAAGGAAAGAATTCTGTAAAATTTGACTATTTTCACCACGCTAACACTTTAATGCTCTATTGCTATAATACTAAGATATGCTTTGGATGATTAACAATAATGATTTTTGGAAGTAAATTTCACATAAAATATCGACATTATAATAGTAAGGGGCTTAGAAAACTAAGCCCCAGATAGTCATATGATACTATTTCATCATGATCATTTTTTTGACGATAGTTTTCTTCCCAGCAGTAATCTTATAGAAATAAATTCCGGAAGAAACAGGCTTGCGGTTAGAATTTTTACCATCCCAAACAATGCTGTGTTTACCTTTCAACATCGGTTCATTGAGCAGAGTTTTTACTTTCTGTCCTTTGATGTTATAAACACTCAAATCCACCTGTCCATGTTCAGGTATTGAGAAGACTATTGTTGTTGTTGGATTGAAAGGATTAGGATAATTTTGATTCAATACAACTTTAGGAGATATTGAGGCATCATTCTCACCCGGAAGATTCCCTAAAGTACTATTTAGCAATTGTTGAAGATGATCCTGATATCTAGATCTGAATTCATAAGTATCTTTAGGTCTGAGTTTCGCTGTGTAGGTGTCACTTGCAGCCTTGCTTCCCTCAATATTCATCAATTGATAGATGGTCTCCACACAGAGAACATACAGCAAAGAATCCTGTTGAGAAGTAGCATTCTGCAATTTACCTGAAGCAATAGCAAGAGCACTTGGATAATCATGCAATACAATATTACATTTCATAATGTAATCAGAAATTATGTCTCTAAGCAATTGTTGGTCAATGATATTCATTGTATCAGGGATTGCCAAAACTGCATCATTGAAGTAAAATAAAGCATTTTCAATAGAGAAGTCAGACTGGAAACTGAGATTATAAATCTTATCTATACTGGTAAACCAGAAATACTTTTCTCCCGGGTTCTTTTCTTCCAAAATACTTTTGTAAGTACTCAGAGCTTCTGAATAAACAGAATCTGCTTCCAAGCTCAAAGCCATTTCGAAGCGATTTCTGATATGCTCTGTAATTTCCACATTTGGGCCAGGATCAATAGCATAATTAACGATTGTTGGAATAGTACATCCATAAGCACCAATTACAGGTTGATTTGGATTACCCCAGTAATTCCCGGAAATGTTTAAAACCTCATTATCACCAGCCTCAAAAGGAGACAAGAAAAACAAATCTTTTGTGTCAGTGTTTTGTTTGTAGAAATCATTATGTCCATTAATAAGATACATAGATGAGTTGAAAGAGCTTGCATTCGACAAATATCTGTCAAATGAAACATTATAATAATTGTTTGATAAAATATTATTAGCTTTTTCAGCACAATCAATATAGGACTTTTGAGAACACACAATACCTACATTGCAATTAAAAACACAATTAGTGATTCTTGGTGATGATGCAACACTGATGATTCCTCTTCCACCTGTGAAATTGCAGGCATCAATTTTTAGAGCATTTCTTGATGAACCCAGAGCACACGAGTTATTAACCACCATTCCAATTTGTCTGTTAGTAGCCATAGTAAATGAACAATTCCAGATTGATCCTCCTGACGTATTCCAGTTTAATCCGATTGAAGTAAAATCAGTGTTTGCTTCATTAACAAATTCACAAAGCGATATTTCTGAAACGAAACCATTACCATGCACATTAATTCCATGAATGCAATCCAAAAATGTACAGCCGGTTATTATGTTTCCTGTTTTATTAAAAGCATAATAATCCATTGCACTGGTAAGGTTTTTGAAAAGTATGTTTTTGATTGAGAGTGACGGCATTCCATTAGGATTATAGCCTGTTCCGCTCTCAAAGATCCCAAGAGTTGGAGATGCACCATCTATAGCACTTATTTCGATAGTTTTATATTGAGAATTTCCAATTGTTAATGCATTGGTTGCCAATATACTTCTGTCAACTGTAATCCCATATCCATATGAAGGAACTTTTATTTTGAAACCTTGAAAATTCTGAGTATTGAATGTAGAAGTGCTATATAAAGCTATACCTTTCTGACAATTCTCAATGCTGCTGATATGGTTCACAGTATTATTAACAGTTACTGTGCCAAAATTATCAATTCCCACTAATGCATCTGTAATTTTTGAGTTCTTGATGTTGATAGTTCCATTAATCCTGTTTATAATACCAGTCCAATTTTCAACTTTTGTACTCTTGTTTAATGTAGCATCTGTAATATTCAGTATTCCACGGTTAACTTCAATACTGGCATCTCCACTAAATGTGCAAGTCGCAGCATCAATGTTCAATATTCCTCCTGCATTAACAACTATTTTCACATTATTACCCGCAAGTGCAATTCCTCTGATATTAACCAACCCGCCATTATTAATATTTATCTGACAGTCTTTAACAAACCTGGTTTTGCCCGTTAAGTCAAGCGATCCACCTGCAGAGACATTAATGATATCACTTGCATATACACTGTCTGCAAATTCAATATGGCTTATGATTAGATCAGGAAGCATTTCTACCATTTGGACAAGTATTCCATCCCCGGCAGCAAGGGGAATCTCAAAATAGGGATAAATTGGAGTTTGTTGTGAATCTCCGGCCTTTTTAATTATTTTATCTGAATATGGGTCATAGAGTGCTTTTGAATTAACATTTCTTACATTTGTATTTAGTTCAATTCGCACAATTTGGTCTGGTGCAATAGAATAATTATTGTTTTCATTGTATCTGATTTGATCAGGCGTAAGGTATTGCATTACTACACCGGGTGAATTAACAAAATTTGTCCTTCTGTTCACAAACATATAAGAAGGATTTAAAAAGTTGTCTTCAAAAATGCCAGCCTGAACATATCCCTGATATTTATCTGTGGCAGGATTAAAATTGGGCTGGGAAGCAGTTAATGTGGCATAATTTGTTCCAAGATTGATATCAACAACCGCTCCGTATATGTCTGATTGTAAGTGAATTCCATCAGGGTTCAGATATCCGGAATCTTTCCAATTCAAGCCTTTTAGAATTGGACCATATGTCAGTATCTTATCATTAGCTTCGACAATAGCATCATAAGCAGGTGTTGTTGTAACTTCTTGTGTACTTCCATTGACATCGACCAACGCATACCAATCATGATCATTTCGATCATTAGTTGAAATGATTTCAGGATCCCAAGGTTCATGAGGATGGTCTGTCTGAGTATTAACAGGTTCAAAAGCATATAATTTGTAATTCATTATCCCGTCAACCCCATAACACAAAGGCAATAATTGTAAACATTTCTGCATCTGGGGAGTAGGTAATAAATAATACCCCCATTGACCAAAGCCATCAGGATTATTAGGATTATTTCCAAAATAGCCTGCACTGACTGGTGCAACATAAAAAGGTGTGTTATTTGTTTCACTTTTTGCTTTAAGAGATCTGTAGTGTTTCAAAGCTCTCCAGTCAATGTTCCATTGCACACTTTTAACCCGATCCCAAGGGACGCTGGTTTCAGGATCAATATTCCAATTGTGGTTACCTTCAAGCGGATAATAATCAACCATTAATTCAGAAGGATTATTATAATCAAGATATAGTTCAGGATAAGAATACGGATCGCCGTCCCCAGAGGCAGTACCACTAGGAGAGGCCGTTCCTTTAATAATATCACCGGCATTCCAGTTAAGGGTGGCGACATGCTTCATATTACTTGAATTCAACTTATTGCTTAAGATAGAAAACGCAGCAAACTGAGGTTGGGAAGGTTCATCTAAAGAATAAAATCTCTTTATAGCACTTTTGGAAGCAGCAGAATATTTATTCAATCTTGAAGTTAGCCAGGCATCTGCAGTATTATCGACAAGATTCCTGTACATTTTATCCTGTATTTCAATATAATCTATGCTTACTATGTGTCCGCCATGCCATTCAACATAAGGCGACATGCCCCACAAAGAGCTAAACCAGTATCCCCTTGTATTGATCATATCATTATTTTTCAAATCCATCATATCTATCACAAAAGTAATAGTACGATATCCATTCCCATCAACTATTTCAGATGAATAAGTAGAACTTCGGAGTTGTCCATAGGTATAAGTTAACGCATATGGTATAGTTGGGTCTCCTGGTACATCTCCACCACTAATTACATTATGAATAATAACAAAATCGTAAGTATCATCAGATTTCTTAAACTTAATTCCAAAAGTAAGAGCCTCTGCTGCATCGGGAGCATTGGGATCAAGTTTATAACTGACTGTATAATAAAGTTTATTATAGGTTAAATAGCTGTTACCATTCACAGCATTCCCATCGTACAATGTGAATCTAAACTCCGATCCGACATCCTGATAATTATTATATGAGTGGCCTTGAAGTCCTCCTTCCCTGGAGTATTTTGACCAACGCCACTGCAGTTTATCTACAGCCACTCCGGCCTGATGTCCCAAGGCAGGATTACAAAGCCAGACATTGCCATTAGAGGCATAAATATCACCTGCTTTTTGACCCACTCGGGTATTATTAAGGGTATCGAATTTATGCCAAAAGCGACTGTTGTTTCTATCAAGATTATTAACATCAACCTCGCTTTGGTATTCTGCCTCAAATTTCCATTGATTTCCCGTAGAAAGAGTTGTTGCACCGGCACTGGTTAGATCTGTACCATTGTATTCACTGTTATAATCTACCAAATAGGAATCAATTCCATTACTATTTAGGAGGTTAATCAAATTTTCAGTGATGGGAAGTGAATTCCCTGAAGGGTTCTTTTCATAAGTTTCCCAGATTGTGGCATTATAGTGAGCATTTTTCATAGCTGTCACCAAATTGGCATTCATAACACCCTGATCACTGTTTGGTTTCAAATAAGAATAACACCCCAGTAAAACTTATCCGAATTATACGCCCACACAGTTTCGCACATCAACATTACGAAGATAAAGCAAACCAGAATTCTTTTCATAGTTTCTCCTTTTTTTGTATTTTTATTCTGCCATCATCCTTCTCTTTTTCCAAAGAAGGGGTTATAAAACTCATTGAAAATTTACCAAGCAGAGAATTTCCTTAGTCCACTGCAAACTATTTCACCGTTAGTTTCGTAGTAGTTACTCTCCTATTATCTATATATAAAGCAGCCAGATAGATGCCGGATTTGAGTCTCTTATTCAGAATGTCTCCAGAATTCTGTTTAGCTTTACTGAGGCTAATTGCCTGTTTTGCTACTACCTGTCCTTTAATGTTGTAGATATTGATATAAGCCTTGCTTGTTTTGAGTAAATTTCCTTTTATCTGATAATTAAGAGTCATTTTACCTTTTTGGGTAGGATTCGGGAAAATATTCAGGACAATTTTATTTTTCTCATTTAGAGCTATTTGGTCATTATTGGCAACTGTAGTATCTTCCAATTCCGGATTACCCGCATAAATATATACCTTGCCAGGGTAATTGGGATCACCACTCTGACTATTCGGAGCGGATATAGCAATATCACAATAGCCGTCGTGATTGTAATCGCCGGTAGTTACAGACCAGCCAAATTGATGGTAGGGAGAGGTTGTGGGATGCCGCATCCACATGTCCCAGATTCCGTTAGGATTTGCTTTGCCCAGCCAAATTCCGGCAAGTCCTGACCACATTTCTGAAGAATAATCTGTACCAACGACATCGCTAAAACCATCTCCGTTGAAATCTCCAAAAGCAATTCCGTGATAATCAATATTTATAATAGTCATAA
>CAYQPF010000188.1:0-8505 GCA_964419225.1 uncultured Candidatus Cloacimonadota bacterium
TTAAAAGGTTAGGTTGGGTGGTTAAGACTGGCTCCGCAGTTCCGAAAGTAATTCTTAAAGGCAATGTTGGCAATGGTCTTAATTATGAAATTTCTCCTTGGAACACCAGCGATCTTCTGATCCACAGAGGTTCAACATATTGGGTTAATAACTCCCAAGAGCCGGAGTTGAATGTTCTGAATGGTTCCGATATTTATTTTAATCAGGTAACTCCCGGGAATTCTTTAACAGTGAGACTTGATTTAAAAAATGAGGGAGATTACCCTCTTGTAATTTATAGTATTCAGTCGAAAAATTCTAATCAGCATTTTACCGTAACCACTGCCATGCCTTTGATCGTAATGCAGGGAAATACTCTTACCGCAGGAGTAAAATTCCAATCTAATTCTTTAGGATCATATACAGATACATTAGTAATTACAACTAATACACCTGATCAGCAAATTCAGTACATAGTTTTGCATGGCACAGCCTCAAATGAAGAGTTGCCTTCTCCTCAGAATGTGCATTATGTCAGAACCTCATCCGGTTTAAAATTAACCTGGGATCCTGTCATGCTGAATACTCAGGGGATTAGTACAACGATTAAGGGTTACCGAGTATATGCTACGACGGAAGTTAACCAAAGTAATATGACTTTTCTGGCTGAAGTAACCAGCAATGAATATCAGATACCCTTGGTATTCTTGAGCAATACAACCAGATTTTTCAGAGTTACGGCATATAAATAAACTTTTCCAACCTATTTGGCATTATTAGGTTTAAGAACAATCATTGGACATAATAGACAATATGGACATTATGGACTAAATGGACGAAATGGACAGATAAGAAACTTACTTTGATCTGAGTTTATAGTGGATTATAGTAAGCAGATCAGCGATAGTTTCGTCGTCTGTAATTTCGAAAGTACAGGGTTTGGATTTGCCCACATTTTTGCAGTTTTGGATCATTAGTTTGGAAGATTCTCTAATATCAAGATCGAAGATACCGGGTGTATATTTCTCGGGAAAATAGACAGTCGCTTTCATATAGCCATTCCAGGCCGACATCCAGACAATAGTTCTTTTTTTATGAGTGACTTTGCATAGCCAGGCTTTGCCATCGTTGTAGTATCGCCACTCGGGACACAGTTCAAGTGAACTGAAAATATTCAGTAGTTTTTCATAATAGCTATAGGTACTTTCCAGAACTTCATGAAGAATTTTATCGTCAGGAAAGATGAGCGGATCTCGCAAAACCAGATTATTGATCTGTTCCATTTTACCTCCATTTTCTTAAAAAATTAAACATATTTAATTAAATGCTAACAATGGGAATACATATTTCCATTTCTGAGTTATCCAGCCCGGTAAAACGTTCATCATAGATCTCAATTTGGTCAGCTTCTTTTATCAAATAACCGGAATTCTTAAACCAGTCACGGAAAATATATTTATATGTTTTTTCTAAATTATCCAGAGAACCTTTATGGGTAAAGACTGCATAACTGGAAGACGGAATAATTCTGGAAATCATACCTGATGGCATGCTATTGAAGTTTTCAACAACGAGTCCGGCAATATATTCGAATATATAATCATCTGCGAAATCCCCAAAGTTTAGGATGTTTTTATATGGAAAGACCCCTAACCAAATATCTTTACTTCCCGTTATTTCATTGCTTCTTACTATAAATTGATCCCACAATTGTGGTTCAAGATTTTCTGATAAACTGGTTTTACAAGTGAGACCGATTACATTAAAATCTGGTAATACAATAATTTCTTTAAACATGCCTCCCTCCAAAAATTCAATAGAATAATAATAACACATTAGGAATAGTATTGCACAAATGTCAATGAAATTATGATTAGATCCAATATATTCATATTAATTTCAATACCAAAGAACACTGTCCAATTCCTCTGCTTAATGTTTATAACAACCTTTGAGAAATTGGCCGGTCTGGCGGTAATGAGTTTAAGATTGACGCAAATTTCAATTCAACGTATTTGGAAATTGAAAAGATTAATTTAGGAGGGGAGAGTGGAAGCAAAAACTAAAACAAGTATAATCTTAGTAATCAGCTATTTGCCGGGATTGTTTCTGGTTATATCAGGTCTGTTACTAATTTTTGCCCCAACAACAGCTGATGCATTATTTGGTCATAAAGGTATGAGCTCAATAGATGATAATTCTTTAGCTGCTAGTTTGGGAGTACGTCAATTAGCAATAGGTTTGATGATAGTAATTCTAGCAATATTTAGGCAGGTTAAAGCTTTAGGCTTGATCATGATCGTAGGCTCAATTGTTCCCTTAGTAGATTTTATTGCTTTTTACCCCATAGCTGGCTTATTATCAACCATGAGACATGTGGTAGTATTTCCGATTGTATTAGTGTTTGGGATTTATTTACTAATTCTGGAAAAGGCTAATAAACATGGTAGGGTAAAAAGAAAGAGTAAATAAGAGAAAGGTTAGTATTTCCCGTAAGCTAAAGCATGCGGAATTACTGGCTAACCGGCGTTCCAGTAAAAGGTTAGTATTGATTAAGGAGATATTATGGATAATAATGAAATAGTCTGGGTAACCGGACATAGAAATCCTGATTCCGACTCGATTTGTTCTGCTATAGCATATGCAGAGTTTAAAAAGAAGAACGGAATCAATGCCCAAGCGGCAAGGCTGGGTGATATTTCCCGAGAAACTGAGTTTATTCTGAATTATTTTAATATTCAGGCTCCAGTATTATTGAAGACTGTACGCACTCAGATCTCAGATTTGGCGATCGATCCTGCGGTACCTGTCACATCGGATTCTACTATCCAAAAAGCCTGGTTAAGAATGAAGCAGAACAATGTTAAGACCTTGCCGGTTGTGGATGATGAGAACCACTTATTCGGCCTGATAACGCTCTCAGACATAGCGAATAAATATCTGGATGCAATTGATACGAATGTTATCGGTTCACGGCAAACTACCTTAAGAAATATTGTGGAAACGATCAATGCAAAGTTGATCACAGGCAAACAGGAGAACCTGCCTGAGACTGGCAGAGTAATGATCGCGGCTATGCAGGCAGAAGATATGACTCCTCTGATAGAAACCAACGATATCATCATTGTTGGTAACCGGAAGGAAGTTATATTGAAGGCACTTGAGTGTAAAGCATCCTGTCTGATCATCACCGGTAATGCTGATTTGGATCCCGTAATAGTGGAAAAAGCCAAAGAAACACAGGCGATCATTATGATTTCACCGCATGATACCTTTACTACTGCCAGGTTGATCACTCAAAGTATTTCAGTTTCCTGCGTAATGTCCCGGGAAAATCTTACCCGGTTTAATGTAGATGATTTTGTGGATGATATCCGGAATAAGATGTTACAAACAAGATACAGAAGTTATCCTGTCGTGGATGATAATAATGTGATCAAAGGTTTTGTGTCGCGTTATCACTTAATTTCATCCAGAAAGAAAAAAGTCATATTGGTTGATCATAATGAAAAAGGACAGACTGTTGAAGGTATAGATGAGGCTGAGATCCTGGAAATAATCGATCATCATCGTTTTGGAGATATTCAGACAGCATATCCAATTAATGCAAAACTGGAAACAGTCGGCAGTACTGCCACGATCATTGCTTCGATTTATTTTGAGAATGCCATCCGTCCATCCAGACAGATTGCCGGGATCTTATGTGCTGCGATCATTTCAGATACGATGAATTTTAAGTCACCTACTTCAACCCATAAGGATAAGAATATAGCCGAGAAATGTGCAGAGATAGCAGCTTTGGATATGGAAGATTTTGCGGTACAGATGATTCATGAAAGTTCTTCAATCAAAGGAAAATCCCCAAGAGATCTGCTCTATGAAGATTTTAAGGAGTTCAAACTGGGCAAGAATAAGATAGGGATCAGTCAGATCAAAACTATGGATATTCACTGTATTGATCCGATAAGAGAAGAAATTCTGGATTTTATGCAATCACTAATTGAACAAAACAGTTACGATTTGATCATGTTTGTGATCACAGATATAATCAAAGAAGGATCGGAAGCACTATTACTAGGTGAAAGAACAGACCTGATCGAAAGAGCATTCAATGTAATTATAGAGAATGACAGTGTTTTTCTGCCGAATGTGGTATCGAGGAAGAAGCAGATCATCCCGGTGATCTCGGGAATGCTGTAGATTAGATTTTAGTATCTTGCAACTGAAGTTATTTTATTTTTTGGTAGAATATTAAAAGTCAAAATGGACTGTATGGACTATATGGACACAATGAACTGATAATGTGAAAATTTAGTTTGTTTAGGATGATAGGGGCTAGTAAGGAGCTAGAGAGAAGCTAGAGAGAAGGTCTTAGATGCCAGGGGTTAAGTATTAACCCGACTTTAGATTGGGGAGGGGACGCTTTCCGGAAGTTAATAGCATCGATCAACAGGATTTACAGGATGTAAAATAATTAATTGTAAATGGACTGACAGACATGGACTTACACCGGCAATAGGGATGATATGAGGGGATATATCAGGTGCATTGAGAAGAGGTGTTTTTCGCCGGATGAGACTCAGATTTAAACTGAAAGACTGAGGACAAATATTAGTCTAAAGGCTTGATTTGTAGTACTTTGCTACTCTTGAGCTATGTTCCAAAAAATGAATAATATTCTGAAAAAATCTTGACATTAATTTCTTAACAAGTATAATCTGCAATGTTTTAAGCAAAAATTAAACTAGTTAAAAAAAGTGGTTTCTATTAGTAACATTGGGAGGATACTATGAAAACACTGTTTGCTTTTTTATTGTTATGCTTGTTTTTAACTCCTTTGTATGCACAGGAAGTCTTTTTCGAAGGATTTGAATCCGGAAATACTCAAAATCAACAACCCACGGGTTGGACACAATATTCTGATAATGAAGATTATTGGATAGCAAATACAACTGAAACAGGAGATGGCAGATCTCCCAGATCAGGGAATTGGGATGCCACAATAGCTGCTAATCAAGGATTCCTGGGAGTTGGTGGAAGTTCTGTTCACTGGATGTTCAAGCAAGTCAACCTGATCGGCGGGGAAGTCTATACTTTTCGTATGTATGCCAGACAGGATAAGGCAAATACCAGCTTTGCTAATATCACAGTTAAATATGGAAGTTCTCCACACATTAATGCCATGAACCATAGTCTCATAGCCTTAACAAACCTGACTAATGGCAGTTACCAGAAATTAGACACATCCTTCACCCCTGATTCCTCGGGAGTATATTATCCGGGAATCAGAAGTTATGCTTCCTGGGATCTCTGGTATGTTTCTATTGATGATATTTCTTTGTATCAAGCTCCCATGAGCTATGATTCTTCGACAACAACCCAGCCCAATCTTGGTCTGATAGCTGGTAATACAACCAATAACCTTATTGCCGGCATTCAGGTATTCACTTCGGGAAATCCTATTTCCATAAGTTTAAGCTCTTTTTCTTTCAAAACAACGGGAACCATAGTCCGTTCAGACATAACCAATGCCAAACTTTGGTCAACAGGCACCTCTCCTGTATTTGCAGCCACGACTCAAATCGGCTCTACTGTTGTTAGTCCTGATACTTCCTTCACTATTAATTCTGGCACAGGTCTGCCTGTTAATCTTTCTCTCGGTACTAATTATTTCTGGTTGACTTATGATATTTCTGCTTCTGCAGTTCATGAACATATTATTGATGCAGAATGCAGTGCAATTACTATAGGTACACCAAAAATTCCTTCTATTCAAGCTCCCCCCGGAAATAGGATGATCTCAACAACACTTGCCGGTAATTATACAATCAATAATTCTCTTCCTGCCAGTACTACTAATTTCACTCATATCACTGAGGCAGTTGATTTTCTGAATCTGCTTGGAATTTCTACATCAGTCATTTTTGACATCCCTGCCGGGCAGACTTTCTCCAAAACCTGTGCTGCCAGTCCCAACAATTATGGATACAAAATCACTGCTACCGGAACTGTTGATAAAACGATTACTTTCAGAAAAGCGGATCGAGTTCTAATCCGGTTTTGAATATTACAGGCACTTCTGCTACAGACGATAAAGGAATCTGGTTCTGCGGTTCTGATTATCTCACTTTTGATGGAATTGACATCTTAGAAACAGGCACAACTTACAAGTTGGACTATGGAATCTTTATCAATGGTACAGTTAGTGACAACTCTCAGCATCTGATTATAAAGAACTGTACAATCGATCTCGATAATACTAATGTTAATGCGAAAGGAATATATTCTCTGGCAAATTCTCCTACTTCCTCTGAAACTGCCAATAGTTACAATTCCTTCCTGAATAACTCAGTCAGAAATGCAGGTTGTGCTTATTCTTTCAATGGAAATGCCACATATCCCGACATAAACAATCTTGTCGGTACTGAATCGGGTGGAACAAGCATTATTCAAAATATTGGTGATATTTCTGTCACAACCACAACTAATGCTGTTTACGCAATTAATCAAAATAACTTCACTTTTAACAACACAATTATTAATAATGTTTGTGCAAAAGGTACTGTCAGAGGAATATACCTGAGTCCAATTGGCGGTACCTCAGTCATCTCTGGTAACACACTATCCAACCTCAATAACGGTACTTCCACAAATGATGTCTATGGTATTTCCTCTTCACCCTCCACAGGCTCTACTACAACTATCTCTGACAACCTGATTAATGGTCTTCACTCATATGGAAATGTATATGGTGTTTATGCCAGTGGAGGAATTCACAATGTCTATAAAAATAAAATATCAGATATTGAGAATGTCAATACTTCCACAAACTCCTACTCCGCTATTGGCTTAGGAATATATGGAGGCACAACAAATAATGTCTATAATAACTTTATTTGTGATGTTAAAGCTCCTTACTCGTTTACCTCACCTGGAGTAAAAGCGTTGAATATAAGCGGTGGTACAACAGACAACATCTTTAACAATACGGTGCAGATTGATTACACTTCTTTAGTTAGTTTCAATGAAAGTGCTGCTCTCTATATAAGTAGTACTCCGACAACTGTTGATTTAAGAAACAATATTTTCATCAATAAATGCATTATGACTACAGGAACAAGAGCTGTAGCCTTCTATAAATCCTCTTCCTCTCTGACTAATATCTCTGCTAATTCCAATAACAATCTTTACTATGCAGGTTCGCCAGGTAATAAAAACCTCATCTACTATGATGGAACCAATAATGTACAAACTCTTTCTGCCTATAAAACCAGAATGGCTACCCGTGATCAAAATGCTGTGACTGAAAATGTTCCCTTTGTCAGTTCAACAGACCTTCATATTCAACCGCATCCTGTAACTGTAGTTGAAAGCCATGGAATGCGTATTACTTCTCCTTTTGCTCTGACGACAGATTATGATGGCGATATCCGTTGTGGTGAGACGAACTATACCGGAAATGGTACAGCTCCTGATATTGGTGCTGATGAATATAATCGCCACTCGGCTAATCCAACCTATGCCGTAAATCCCAATCCTGCCAATAATACGCAAAAGGTATCCATCAATCCTCTCTTGAGCTGGGAGTATGTTTCCAATCCTTCCTATTCTGATCCGACAGGGTATAAAGTCCTGTTTGGAACAGCTCCAAACCTGGCAGGTGCAACTTTGCTTAATATCACCGGCATTGATAGCACTTCTTTTAACCCAGGAACTCTATCCTACAGTACAACCTATTTCTGGAAGGTTATTCCTACTAGTTCATCTTCCAGATCAACAGTAACACGATCAAATAAGGTTCGAGAATATCAGATATTTGGAGATGCTGATTCAACAGCTTGTCCTATATGGACTTTCACCACAGAAGCATCTGCTGTCCTGGATCCACCTACAAACCTAAGCTTGTCAATCAGTGGTTTTGATATTATCCTCACGTGGAATCCGGCACCCAATGCAGCCAGCTATAATGTTTATCGTTCAGAAAGTCCTGATTCGGATTGGACTCTTATTGCAGAACATTTGAATGATATTACGTTTACTGATACCGATGCAGCAAATTACCCAAAATGTTTCTATAGAATAACTTCTACAAATATTGTTACTTCACGTCAAAGAGGGAAGTTAAAAGACTAACAAGGACTATCACAGATATAGGGAGGAATTGAGCAAATAAGTTTACTTAGGATGATAGGGTTAGAGAGCAGTGCCAGGAGTCAGGGGGGAAAGCTTTTCCGGAAATATCTCACGCGGAGATACAAAGCCACGGTGAGAGAAAGAGAAAAGGAGAAATTTATTTGTAGAATATAGTTGAGCAAAATCTGTACAGCTAATGTTAATGACATTGGCCAGGAGTCTGTGGAGAATCTTTTTTAGGAAATAGAATGCGGAATATACACAGAAAACGCAGTTAATCGCGGATTTGTAAGTATTGTTCCGAATTGAAGGAGAGATTTTTAATATTTGGATACATTATTAAACCCGAACTGTGCAGTAGAATCTTTACAATCTGGCTGAAGCTAGTGAATT
>CAYQPF010000189.1:0-8383 GCA_964419225.1 uncultured Candidatus Cloacimonadota bacterium
CTTAAACTTGGGTGACCATTCTTCTTCCCGGGATGGAAGCATCAGAAAGAAGTTCCAGGCAGAACAGAAGTCATCATAAGGACCAAAGAAAGCTCTGTTAGTTCGATAACAGTTATCATTCTCATCTTTAGTAAAGATGGAAACTCCAGGCATCATATCGCCCCCCTCAAAGAGAAACCCCATATCTTTAATAAAATCAGAATCATGGGCAGAGACCATGTTGAATTTCCAGTTTCTGCTTTCAGCAAACTCTCTCTGAGTTTCGTAGTCATCAGGAGAAGTCAGAACAAATGCAGCTCTGTCTTCCAGGTGTTGATAGAGGCCGTTGAAGCCATCAGCCCACATCGTACAATAAGAGCAGCTTGTCCCCATATTGTGGATCAGAATTAGTTCATTTTTATTGCCAAAAAGGGAAGAAAGCCTGACTTTGTCTCCATTCTTATCTGTAAAATAATATTCTTTTACTTTTTCCGGGACAAGTTTACAGCGAAGTCTTGCTAATTCTCGCTTTTTGATCTGGATCTCTTCTTCCAAATCCTGTATTTCTGTTTCTAAATAAGTGGAATTATCCCACAGATGGAAAGTTAAACCTTGTTTGGTGGTAATAAAATAGCTGATATTGCCTTCCGGGATAGACGTTTGTTTGATCTCGCAACCGAGTTCGATCAAAGTATTTTTTGCCAGTTCCAGATTATCGGTGGAGAATTCCAGAAGTATTTTATGTTCTTTTTCTGTCTCGAGATAAAAGTTTATGCCATCCTTATTCAGATGAATTTCTTTTTCGTCCTGTGTAATCTCTCTCATACCGAGGACTTCCATTAGTAAAGCAGCCAACTCTTTATGATTAGTAACATTCAGGGCAATGTGCGGACTAAACCTGAATTCCATAAAAACCTCCAATCAATTAATGCCTTATTTATAAGATAGTAAAAATATAGTAAAAGAGTTGAAAAATTCTGCTTGACAAATAGTACGCATACAAACTAATAGAGATATGGTTAGTAATAAAGAGAAGGAATTAATTATTTTTATGATTCAGCATCTGAATGAAATTTTTCATGATTTCAAAGACAGAGAGTTGAAAAGGCGGGGCTTGGAAGATCTTCAACCCTGTCATGGCAATCTTTTGGGAATTCTGAAAAGGTATAAAGGACGTTTACAGATGAAGGATGTTCCTCTAAAATTGAACAGGACAAAATCTACAGTAACCAATCTGGTTAAAAATTTGGAAAAGAAAGGTTACATTGCTAAAGATCCCTGTGAACAGGATGGCCGTTGTTCATATATAGAATTATCAGAAAAGGGTTATGGGGTCTGTGATGCTTTCGAACAAATAACTGATAAATTGGAAAGGCATTTATGGAAAGACTATTCTGAAGAAGAATTAATATTCTTCATAATGTTGTTAAAGAAACTGATCAGAAATATTGAGAGTGCTGACTAAACTGAGTTAAGAAATAAGAGATAAGCAATGTAGTAAAACTTAAAAATACTATTTTAAGAATATGTGAGTATTATCACAAACTAAAAGTACGTATGCGTACTAAAAGGAGGGGATATGTTAGAGAAACACAAGAGGTTGTTTGAAGTAGTTATGAAGACTATATCAAGTAATAATATCACAGAGATTTGTGATTATGGATGTGGGGATGGGGAGTTTCTGGAGATAATCAGAGAACATAATGCTTCTGTCAAATTGACGGGGATAGATTTTTTTAGGAAACATTCGATAATTGCTAGAAAGATTAATGACTGTAGATATTTAGAACGGGAAGAAGATCTCCTGCAATCAGGTAACAAGTATGATTTGATCATATCATCTTTTTCCCTGCATCATTTTCAGCATCCTGTAAAAGAGCTTCGAATGATAAATACTCTACTAAAAGAGCAGGGGACAATTATATTATTTGATCATTTGCTAAAAACCAACTGCAGTACTAAGATTGTAAAATCATTAGATTCATTTATCAGTGCATTGAACGGCACATTAGGTAATGATGCACATCGTCAATTTTACAGTATGGAAGAAGTAAGAGATTTAGTAGAAGTTATTCCTGTAAAGATCATCAGTGCTGAAGAGGTAGCGATGAATTTCACAGAAGAAAAATTGAAGCTTTTCCAGGATTTTGATTTGAATAGAATCTCTCAGGAGTTGGACAGGCTCAGAGCTGAATCAAATGGTATTTTAAAGGAGATAGCTGTCACTTTAGCAGAATTACAGCAGAAATTACTTACAAAATATGGTATTGATTATGGGGATTTTTTGTGTTTTGTACTTCAAAAAACTTAGAAATCGGGTATTAATAGCAAAGGAATAAAGGAGATTAATATGAAAGCAGCATTATTGATAATTGATATGCAAAAAAGGCCATGTAGGGAAATGGAATATGTGCAGGCACATATCGACTTTACGATCAAGTTTACGAACTGGGCAATTAATTTATTCAGGAGTAAGGGACTTCCTGTAGTGAGGGTTTACCACAAAAGTGAGTATGATGGTAATGTACCTGGAAATCCTGAATTTGAGTTTGTGGATAGTTTAAAACTAAGTGATACAGATATATCTATCATTAAAACAAGGGGTAGTGCGTTTGACAGAACAGAACTGGATGAAATACTTAAATCTCAGGGAATTGATACAGTTATTCTTACGGGATTAGTAGCGGAATACTGTATTTTAAGAACATATTATGATGCAGAAAACAAAGGTTATTCTCCCGTTATACTTCAGAAGGCAATTGTTCCGGCAAATCCTGACTTTATAAATATTTATCATGGTTTTTTAGAAACAATACCAATAACTGTTTTAGCAAAGGTTCTATAGGAGTTCATCTTGAAGAAACCTTAGATAAAGTAATTAATGGATAAGGTTTCAGATGATTTTTATGGGTTTGTGTCCTATAAACATTTTTATTGCGGAATATTGCTTGACAGAATAATAAATGATTTGATAAAGTTGTAATGTAAATATTCAAAAAGGAGAAATATTATGGAACAACCCAATACTTCTGTGAAGAAGGTTAATTTTTCTTTTGAAGGAAAAGCTCTTCCTTTATTCGGTTATTTGTTTCTTTCTATGTTATTAGCATATCTCGTCATTCCTGCTGGATGGGGACTTGTGCTGCTTATGGTATGGTATGTAAGCAAAATAAAAGCAAGTGATGACAGTATATTTACTTTTTCCGGTAAGTTTGGTCAAATTGCTTTAGTTGCATCGTTAAATGGAGCCCTGGCTTTAGGATATTTTATTTACAGCCGGAGTCATCACCCATTTGGCACGATGGCATTAGTTTATGTCTTATACTATCTTGTAAGTGCAACAATAGCAACCTATTTCATAAGGTGGACAATTGCAAATTTAGAATATAACAATGTTAAGCGTTTTAAGTTTGAAGGAAGTTACTGGTCAGTAATAGGCTGGATGATGTTAATTTATTTCTTTATTTTTTCAATAATAGGTTGGGCATGGGTAACTGTAGCATATTTTCGATGGCTTTGCAGTAAGACCATTGATATTGAGGGTTCTGGAATAGTATGGAAATTTCAGGCAAAAGGCATAACTTACTTATGGCGGACCATTTGTCTGATCATCTTTTGTTTACCTGTTATATCGATACCCTGGGCGATTCTTTGGTATTACAAGTGGTTTATCAGTCAATGTGAGCTGGAAGTTCCTGAAACTATACAAACCGATGTGATTGAAGCAGATCCGGTTATAGAAGAGTCATTACAGTAATCAATAAAGGAGGAAATTATGCAGGATGAACAAACAGAAGTAAAAAAATCCAGAAATGTCCCAATAGGAATCTTTATATTCAAAATATGGTATCTTTATTTTATGCCACTGGCCTTTGCAATTATCCTGCTACACTATGCTGCCAGTTATAAGGCAACTTTACACTCATTCCAGCAGTATCCAATACTATCTGAAGGCTTTTCTGTCAGATTCTGGTCAATATGTATCATTGAACTATTATTGTATAGTTTTTTTTGGTTTTGGGCTTATAATGTTTGTAAGAAGCTGGTACAAAAAATACCCAAGGCGAATATCGAAGCACTAATTTTTGTTTGGGTCTTCTATATATTCGGACTGGTCGATAGCTTAGTTCTGCAAAAGCTGCAAACATTGAGTTATGGTTATTCTTTTGAAGCTAATTCCATATGGTCATACTTACTGACTACAAATCAGATGGATACTACTCATTTATATGGTTTATTCACCAAATTGATAGTTGTATTCATTTGGGTGTGGTATTTTAAATATTCCAAACAGACCAGGGAAATATTTGGATGAGATAGATAAGAAATAACACCAAGTTATACATTTATTTAAGCTAAAGGGCTGATGTAAAAGTCAGCCCGTTTTAGCATTTTATGATTAAAACAGTCCTATAATTTCGCCGGCTTCATCGACATTAATGGTTTCAGAAGAGGGATGTTTAGGGAGGCCGGGCATTCTGAGGATTTCGCCTGTGATAGGGATAAGAAAACCTGCTCCGGATGCAACAAGTATTTCCCGAACCGTAACGAGAAAGTCTTTTGGACGGCCGAGAAGTTCAGGATTATCTGAGAGTGATTTCTGGGTTTTGGCAATACAAATGGGAAGTTTATCGAAGCCGTATTTGTTGATAGTTTTTAAGTCAGCCTGTGCATCGGCAGTATAATCAACTTTTTGAGCACCGTAGATTTCGGAGGCTATTTTAAAGATCTTGTCTTCCACAGGAGAATTCCAATCGTAAAGGGAACTTAGCTGGCAGACATCTTTATCGACAAGATTGACAACCTTTTCGGCAAGTTCAATACCACCTTCACCGCCTTTGGTGTGAAAGTCTGAGACTGTGACATCAAATCCCTGAGAGATACAAAAATCCTTGATCAGTTTCAATTCTTCTTCTGTATCAGTAGTAAAGCGGTTGATAGAGACAATTGATTTCATGCCGAATTTATTGATGTTTTCCAGATGTTTACCGAGATTGGCAAGTCCTTTTTCTACAGCAGCCGGATCCGGATTGCTGATAGTTTTAAGTTTGGCACCGCCATGCAGTTTCAATGCTCTGACCGTGGCAACTAAGACTACGGCATTGGTACAGAATTTTCCATAACGGCAAACGAGGTCGAAGAACTTTTCCGCTCCTAGGTCGAAGCCAAAACCAGCTTCGGTGACAACATATTCGCTGAGTCTGAGAGCAGTCTTAGTAGCGAGGATACTGTTGGCACCCTGAGCGATATTAGCAAAGGGACCACCATGTACAAAGGCGGGAGTCTTTTCGATGGTTTGCACCAGATTGGGTTTGAGTGCGTCTTTCAGGAGGGCTGTAATAGCACCTTCAAACCCAAGTTGAGATACTTTGACCGGCTCGCGGTCGTAGCTATAGCCCAGAGTAATGTTACCGATTCTTTGTTTTAGTTCATCCAGAGTATTGGAAAGGCAAAGGATGGCCATTATTTCTGAGGCAGGGGTGATATCAAAGCCATCTTCACGTGGGAAACCCTGTTTACTGCCACCGAGGCCAATCACAATCTTCCGCAGCATTCTGTCATTCACATCCAGAACGCGTTTCCAGGTAACTCTGCGTGGGTCGATTTTTAATTCATTATCGTAATAGATATAGTTGTCCAACAGAGCAGCCAGTGTGTTGTTGGCAGTTGTAATAGCATGAAAATCCCCGGTAAAATGAAGATTGATGTCTTCCATAGGCAGGACTTGTGACCAACCTCCACCGGCTGCACCGCCTTTCATACCGAAAACTGGACCGAGTGAGGGTTCTCTGATAGCGACAGATGTTTTTTTTCCTATTTTGTTGAGTGCCTGGGCCAGACCGATTGAGGTGGTGGTCTTGCCTTCGCCGGCAGGAGTGGGGGTGATGGCAGAGACTAAGATCAATTTGCCATATTCATTGTTTTGGATTTTTTCCAAAGCTTCATATGATATTTTTGCTTTATATTTTCCATACAGTTCGAGATCATCTGCATCCAGGCCAAGCAGAGCTGCAATATCCTGAATAGGTGACATTTGGACGGAATGAGCTATTTCCAGATCAGATAACATAAAACCTCCTATATAAAAAATTTATTAATCTGATTTCTGCAGATAATATGTTTGAATATTCACCGAGAGCAAAATAAAAATTATCTATATTCGGGTTTCGTTCGTGCTTTGTGAAAGTTATAAGCATTCCTGAAAAGGTATTTGATAATTTATTATGTTTCAAATGAATAATTTGCTTAATATTAATATAGAAATTTGAGTTAAAAATTAAAAGAGTTTCAATATTTTCTGCATTTTTTGGCAAGTGAAAGTAAAGTGCATTTTGGTGAAAAATATAATACATTACTAGCAATTGGGGTATTTTCTGAAGACGACGATATGTAGAATTTTGTTTTAGGATGTATCACAGCAAAAGATTCTAATAAGTTTAATTCTATAATATTCAACCGCATAAATGCAATTCCAATACACCTTTCGTTAAGAATTCTGACAGCATCAGAAAAGGAAATAGCAAAAAAAATACTGGAATCCATCAGTTTTAGAAAATTATCTATCTTTTTAGGAGACTCATTTAAAAAGTTATAAACCAGAATATTCATAGTATTCTCCTTAATTCTTACTAAGACAATAGAAGAGCATTCTTAATGCCAATATGATTAACTTACTGATATGTATAAAAATATAAGTTTTAGATTGTGATTTAGTTGAAGAGAAACAGGATAATCTGACGAAATCGTCAGTAAAATAGCAGAAGTTGCCAATTAAATGACGAAATCGTCAGCAGATTATTTCTTAAAGCCGTACTTGAGCATCCTGCGTTCGAGTGATTTAGGTGTAATCTGCAGTAATTCAGCGGCTTTGGACTGATGGAAGCCTGTTTTTTTGAGAGCTTTGAGAACCATGAATTTGTCGTTTTCGTCCAAAGGTATGATATCATCCTCAGTAGTTAATTTTTCAGGGATAACAAAACTATCTAATTTTAGGACCGAAGAATTGTTTAAGATCATGGCTCGTTCTATCATGTTTTTCAATTCTCTGACATTTCCCGGGAAATGATAAGCCATTAAAGCAGAGAAAACCTGATTTTCAACTTTTACTATTTTTTTGCCAAGACTAATATTGTATTTATTCACAAAGTAATCTATTAATAGAGGGATATCTTCAGTACGTTCCCGCAGGGGAAGGATATTTATTACAAAGGTGGAGAGTCTGTGATACAGATCTGGTCTGAACAGTTTATTATCCATTAAATGGTTTAAATCATCGTTAGTAGCACTGATGATCCTGACATCAGAAGCAATTTCTTTTGTCCCGCCGACAGGTATATAGGTTCTGCCTTCCAAAACCCTCAACAGCTTGGATTGCAGCATAGAGTTCATAGTACCGATCTCATCCAGAAAAAGAGTGCCTTTATCAGCTATTTCAAACCAGCCCGCTTTATTTTTGAAGGCACCTGTAAAGGAATTCTTCATATACCCGAAGAACTCACTTTCAAAGAGGGACTCTGGTACAGCTGAAACATTCACAGCACAGAAATTTCTATTTTTTCTTTCACTAAAATCATGTATGGCTCGAGCTATTAGTTCTTTACCTGTCCCGGTTTCTCCTGTGATCAGGATGGATGTGGAAATGGTTTGAGCTACTTTATTGATGAGAGTTATGATGTTCTTTATTTCTTTGCTTTCACCAATGATAATAGAGCCCAGATTATCTTTGAGTTGCTTATTAACATAGTCATAGCCTAACTCAGTTTTTTTCAACTCATTTAGAGTCTTTTCCAGTTTGGTCTTTTGTTTCTCGATAATTTGATTCTTCTTTTGCAATTCTACTGTTTTCAAACGATAGATTTCTTTCTCTTTTTCTTTGGATTCCAGTTCATAGATAACGAGCATTTCTGCCAGACGTTTATTATATTCCAGTTCGGAGGTTTGACTTATTTGATTCAGCAGTTGTTTTTGCAGTAGGTATGTATTCTTTAAGTCTCCCGTTTGTTCATAAAGTTGGATCATAGATTCCAAAATTGAAGATTTTAAATCAGAATAAGCATGGATGTTACACAATTCCAGTGCTTTCTCAAAAAGCTCGACAGCTTTAACAGAATTGTTCATTACTGCCAGTGTTTTGCCTTGCAATTCTAAAATACTAGCCAGAACAAAATTATCTTCAATTTCGGTGATTAAAAGTTCTGCTTTTTGCAGGTATTCCAAGGCTTCAGTATAGCTTTGTTTTTTAAGACAGATCCTTCCAATTTCACTTAGGTTTTGAGATTGAGTTCTTTTTAATTTATTTTTAAGACATAGTTCAATAGAAGATTTAAAATATGTAATGGCTTTATCATAATCCTTAGTTCTTTCAGACACAAGGCCGAGATTATAGAGAATGTTTGCCTGAGCA
>CAYQPF010000190.1:0-8364 GCA_964419225.1 uncultured Candidatus Cloacimonadota bacterium
AAACAAGTCTCCACTCGTTTAAATCTGTGGCGTAGAACCATAACGCTGAATTAACCTTAAATGCGGTATTATCCAAGTGCTGTATCAGTTTCTTTCCTTCTGAAATATCTTCATTTACCAACGTTGTTTTATCCATGTAAAAACCCCATTATCTCTATCATTAATTGCATCAAACATTGCTTCTGCTGTTTTTTTATTGTTTCTTGTATATCGTTTTTCTTCTGACCAATTAACCACAATAGCCCAATTTTCTCCAAGCTGAGTATTATTTTCAATCGCTGTATTGAACTCCTGCGCAAGTCCAGTGGAGTTCAATAAAACTTTCAATTTATGTGTATAGCTTTCATTTACAGCGTCTTTGTCTGGGAAATCGTACTGTCTTACTTTTTTTGCAATACAAGCCTTCAAAGCAAGTTCAATTACATAACCAGATAAATAATATGCCCCATCATACATCCTGTTATCAAGCAGAATTTTCGCCTCATTTAATCGTATCTCTGCTAGATCATGCAGAATATCTCTGTTAATAAGTGTCTTGAACATCGGAAAACGACCATGTTTTTGGTTTATGTTATTATCGGAGTTTATTTATTTCTTTTTGCTGGTATGAAGGATGAATATGTGTAATAATATTTCACTTTCAATCGCATAATTATATAATTATAGCAAGACGGCTATTTTTTATAGTAGAGAATATGAATAAAAAACGATGACTGCAAAAACATCATTACAGGTGCAGTGTCTTAACTGCAAGAAATGGTTTACATCTCCGATTCAGATGGATGCAGCGAGCTTTGCAAACTCATCTATCTCGAATAATACAACAAACTGCCCACACTGTCATAAAATGACCAGTTTCGGCAAGGAGAACATGAGGATTGCATAAGACACTGTTCAGGTGGATGGGATTTATCTCATTCACCTTTCATCACAATTCTTCCTATAGGCATCAATCTTTGTACACAGTCAACTTATATTGCTTTCCTGCATGACCTGTCTTAATACACCCATCTTCAGGTATTACACCCTCAAGCGTTATTTCATTCTCTGCACGAACCCAAGCATAGAAACCACCTTCTATTTGCACTTGTTTTATTTTTCCTTCGTTTTCAAGTTCCTCAAGAAACTTTCTTGCGGTATTTCGGGCGCAGCCAACGCTTTTTGCAATTACTGTTGTTGCTTTCGGGTTGTGATCGATGGCTTCTAAAAAGCTTTCTTTCTTGTACTGTTCTTTGTATGCCATATTTATCAATTGTACTCTTACAGTATTTAGCGTTTGTCATTGAATTCTGTGTCAAAAAATAGGGATAAAAGAATCCCTTAATTCAGGCGGTATGCAACAAACATGATGCCATTGATTTCAATCTCGTGCTCTTCTCCATCATAACTGCTGAGAAAAGCGCCTCTTCCATCTGCTTTGACAACATCATTGACAAATTCATCAATATCCTCAATCATGCAGTACACAATCTCGTTTGCGTCCTCACAGAGCTTAACCTGCATCTCTTCAATGGCTTTGATGATATTCTTTGATGTTCCTGCTTTGCTATGGGCGAGAATCATCTCAGCTTTGAAAGTCCACAATGAATCCCTGATGTGTTGCTTCACGGCTTCATCTGCCTCTTCCGGAAGCCCTATTGCATATTCTTCTCCGCAAGCTGTGAAGATGTCAAGACCGTAGTGGTCATAGGATTCTTTGTTGATTTCGTCAGTGTCGCATTCAATGATCTGTGCTGCTGCAATTTCGATTGGTGTTGTCATTTTTCGGTCACTCCCAATTTGCTTGGTAGCTTATACAAGGCATTACAAGTATATAAATATTGACATTGACATCTATGTCATTATAGGTGGAGTATACAAGTGAGAAAAAGACCTCAGTAAAGCAAATTTATGTCCAGACATAAATAGAACAAAACAAAATCAAAAGACATAAAACGATGAACGGCGAGTCATGAATGGGAAAACTATGTACCGAAAAAGATTATTCAATATGCAAGAAGAGAGAACCAAAAATATACTAAATGATATTGTAAATAAATACGATGCTCAGATATGTCCAAAAATTAGAGTTGCAGATGTGCTGGAAATAACAAAAAGTGGACTATCAGATAATGAGTACTCGTATGCATTAATGGCTCACTTTGATTTTGTTGTCATGAACAAAGATTGTATGCCAGAGTTTGCAGTCGAATTCGATGGATTACAACATAAATATGATGCAAAATCAATTTATAATGATGAATTAAAAAACAACATTTGCCGTAAACTTAAATTCCCTCTTTTAAGGATCACATCAGCGTACTTTGAAAAAATCGGCAGATTCCCTACTATTTTGAATTGGATTACTGAACTTTACTTCCTACGGAAAGCTTTCGATATTGCACAAGAAAAAGGCGAAATTCCCTTAGACGAACCTTGGATGTGGTTTAGTGTAATTGGTTATGATCCAGTTGTGCGTTGTAGAGCGCTTATAATGAATGCATATGAAAAAGGCTTGTGTTGTGATGTAATAAAGTTTATATGTGGACGCTCTAAGAATAGCAAATCTTACGCTACCTTGTCAACATTAAAAATCCAAAATGATAAACATATCGTTAATTTTGTGGAATGCTTTGCAATTTACTATTTTGCAATTCCAGCATATGAGATTTCGGTAGAACTTTCAGAGTATAATATTTATAAAAATTTTGAAATATATCTTAAAGGAAATGACATTAGGACTTACACTGATGCTCAAGTCTCAAAAATGCGAAGTGAATTTGTAGAAAAACATGATATATGTTCTTTTAATACCCAGTTAAAAGAGTAGATTAAAGCTAGCGCTGTGCCGAATTCTATAGGGAATAAAGATGCAGATATGGGGTTTGTAGATCTGGATGAGATAAAGGATTGTTTCAATTCCCAATCAAATAGAAGCTATCAATTACCCGTTCATTGTTATTGAAATATCTGTCAATAGGAGACTGTTTTCTGAACCTATCATTATAATCAATCCCAGAAGTAACAGACACCTGATAATAACCATCACTTAAATTTGAGCAATCGATAAACGCCTTATATTTTCCAAGATCTAGATTGTCACCATACAAGTAGGTATTTTTGCATATCTGTGAGGTATTAAATTGTATTTCAATCGAGTCTATAAGTACTAAATTCTTGGAATCTTCCCTGTATAAATCCACAAAAATTCCCTTAGAAGGAATCCCTGTTAGTGAAATATCTAGTGGTATCTGTTTGTCCTGTTTGTGGTAAACAGAATTCAGTTCGCATGTCAGATTGCCAGTGAGAAAAAGCGGTATAACTGCGAAACTTAAGAAAGATCCAGCAATAATAAATAATACAATACTACCTCTTATCTGGTATATCAATAACCTGAAGCTTTTAAATAGGAGTGTGATAGTGAGGAAAATGAAAGATAAGCAAACCACCAGAGTAAACAGACTGTAAAGATCTATTTTAGGGTGGAAAATCATTGAAATATTATAAGCAATAAAAAGAGCAGTAGATACGACAAAGGAAACAATCACAATATAAAAAGCACTAAGATAACAGTTGGTAGCGGTCTCTTCAAATACTTTCTTGTTTTTATCACTTTTTGTTTCTAAAGATAATGCTTTAAAAAATATATATAGAACAATAGCTGAAAGTGAGCATGTGAAAAACAATATAATAGGGATTATTATAAAAAACAAGTTGTGTGTAATGGGATTATATTCTGCATAACTGTGTATTTTGTACAACACGCTTAAACATGCCACTACAAGTGAGATGGCAAACTTAAAACTTCCATCTGAACTTGGTTTTAACTCGTGTCTTAACTTTGCAGCCACTTTTTCCATCACACGGAAATAAAAGCAGTGTCAGTTATACCTTTCTATTTTATTTTAGTGACAATTAATTGTGTAACTTGGTAAGCATTAACAGGCACAATCAATCTTTGTACACTATCAACTTATATCGCTTTCCTGCATGATCTGTCTGGATGCATCCATCATCAGGGATTATGCCTCCAATGATAATCTCATTTTCTACTTTTACCCTTCCTTTGGATTCCAATTCATCAAGAAACTTCCTTGCGGTATTTCTGGCACAGCCTAGTTTTTTAGCAAAAAAGAAATAATGTTGTTTACAGTTTTTCGGCTTGCTTAGCCTTTATCTTCAGTTGTCCATATACAATCCCTAAGTCTATCTCTATACATTGCTTTAACTGATTATTATATTCCTCACATTCTTTAGATACGATATCAATCCATCTGTTAATCTTTTCATGATTTTCTGTAAAATTTGCTCTTGTCTCATCATCAAGGTTATATTTTACAATTATTTCACTACCTCGTACAAGACCGTTAGGTTCTGATAATTTCGGTTTCGAATGACTCAAATCAAGTAGTTCACCATCTCCTGAGAATGGGATGTGATATTCTACTATTTCACCATCAGGTATTGTATGAGTGCAATCACTTAAATCCGCAATAACTGGGGCGTCTACTTTAAACTCATCGTATATTTTATCAGCCATTTCCTGTTCACTGATACCTTCTATATCAGGGAATTTAAGATTCTTTATCTTGGTTTTAGCTTTTCTGACTTTCTCGCTGCAATACCCACTTACAGATTGTTTCAAAAATAATGAATGAGACTCTATTTCATTCATAGTATCATCACCTTTGTGTGACAGGTACACAATGACATAATAAGTTTGTTAAATTATCCAAATATAACGCGCATAATCACGCGCACGCATACATCGACGTGCTAAGGCAATTCCAGAAACAGTATCGTTTGAAAGATTCAATACCAGTAATGGTATATGACTATGTTGTTTAAGAACAGTAAAAAAATTAGATCTACTGACTGTGTTGTGAAAATACATGAATTAATGCGCTCTGAATAACGGTTTCTCGAAAAACAAATCTTTGTTCATAATCAATCACCTTATGATATTCCATTCCGTCAATTTGTTCCTTACTTCACGCTTTTTTTCTTCAGAAAATGCAAGCCCTTGATAGTGATTCATGCTCGTTGCTGAATCATGACCTTGGCGCAAGCACACTGTTGATATTGGCACATCACACACGATCATCCATGATTCAATTGTCTTTCTGGTGGTCTTTGCACTGATGCCGTATGGGTTTAGTCCTGCTGCTTCCGACCATCTCCGCAGGTTCTTATTCCATGTTGTTTCTTCAGGTGGTTTCTTACCATTCCAAAAGTCCTTCAACACATACTTGAACATAGAAGGTAGTGGAAATATGGTTCGTTGCAACTGCACTTTCCTTTTTTTCTGTGCTGCTTCTTCAGGTAAATGTATGTGATTCTCTTGTTCATTAAACCATTCAGGATGATCATAGAGCCGTTGAACCTCTATGTAACGCATTCCAGTAATCAATAAAACATCAAACAGGGCTTTATGCCGATCTAGCGGGATAACCGCTCTAAGAGCCTCATATTCACGCGCAGTCAGTAATCTTATGCCGTTAACATAGAGATACAATGATTTGTTATCCTTCTGAAGTTTTGTAACAGGATATTTTTCTGTCATGTGGACTCTGTTATCTTCAATCTCCTTTCTTTTACGCTTCTTTTCAATCATTTCGATCTCGGACGGCGTTAAATCTGATACCTTTAGTTTTTTAGTTCGTACCATCTATAATACAATACACAGATTATATAAAAACCTGCGTATCATAAGCAAAACTAAGCCAAAAATGAAGGATAATAAGAAAAGAATCGATACTTTAATGACCGTAAAGCACAGATTTTATGATAAAATCTGTCAGTCTGTCGAAATCGATATACGTAGCGTATGATAAAAATCAGCTTTTTTGGATTAATGCAAATCTGGGCTATGTATGTTGATTATTGACACTTCGTAAAATGGAATGATTTACAGGCTTGTAGAGAAAGAGTAGTATAATTCTTCAAAATGATTTATTACTTCTAAGGGCGAGCCTGCAAATCACTCCCAACCATCCTATAATTATACTCACTGGGAGATATTCTACTAATTTTAACGCTTTACTTGCGGATTTACTTATAGATCTCTAAAAACCAACCCTCAGTCATTGAATAATCCAAGCCAGAAAAGTATATTGTTTTACCACCAATAAATAAGGTCAAATTAACATTCCTTTTGACAATATACATTTTTTAAAAATTATCTACGTAAAATTCGGCAGTTTGCCGGGTACATTACAAAAATATAGTTTAATCTTACTTTTCTGATTTTTTTGTCAATTTGTAGATATTCTTTGTGTTTTAGATATTATTCACAGCAAAATAGAACTTTACCGTAAGGTTTTAACTTAAAAGCTGACGTAAGTCATATTTATTATAGTTGTGATGTATAAAGAAGCAAAATCAATTTTATGGTGTCATGATGGTAACTCGAGAAATGTTCAAAAATTCAACCGTTAAGGAAGTAGCATTTGAAGTAAAATTTCCAAACTTATTTTTTATTGAAACTAAAATTCCTGACTATCAAATGAAAATTATGGACACGTTTATAGAATCGAATCTTCTAATTAGACAACAAATTGCTATTTTAAAGGACATTGGATCTAATATAGAGAAGGAAAATGCTAGTGATTCAAATGAAAATGTATTTGAAAAAATATGGCAATTTAAGACTGAAGATGGAACTGTTTTGAATATAAAGTCCAATTCTCTTTCAATAATTTCCCCTAACTACAAGACCTATAACTTAGGTACAACAGGCGAGAATTTTAGAGATTTAATAAAATTCACTGTCGATAATTTACTAAATATAGTTCCGATATCGATGTTTACGCGGATAGGCTTTAGATATATTAATGAATGTCCAATTTTTAAGTTAACAAAAGAAGATTTTGAGAAATCCTATAATACAGCTTTCCCATTAAGCAAGTTTAGTATAATGGATGCAACTGAAATGGATTTTAAAGCCGTTGTAAAAAAAGATGGTAGCTTTTTAAGATATGTGGAAAGTTTGCAAACTAGTAGTGATGATAAAAAGGTTTTGATTATTGATACGGACGGATTTAAGGAAAATATTAAGACAACAGACTATCTCCAAACAACAGATAAACTACACGATATACTATACACAGAATTTGTAAATACTGTCAAAGAACCAGTATTGAGATACATGAGGGGAGCAGAATAAAGATGAACTTTGAGAGTAAGAAGAAACGTGTAAAGCTGATGGATGAAAGCACTGGATATTTAAAAGATGTCACAAATTTTGATAAGTTATATTTATCTGGTGATAAAAAAGTAAATAGCCAAAAGCCAGTAAATAATGCGACCGGGTCTTCTAATAAGTTTGAAGGATTAAAAGAAATAGTATTCCCTTTTGAGAAGTATAACGTGAGAATAATTTTAACACCTTTTAACGAATTTGTCGGAATAAGGGAGATATCAATAAATAAAGAATTTCTCACACATAAGGAAAAAGCGCAAATTAAAGGCTATCACGATGTAGAAGAATATTACCGTGATGAGTGAATTCTATGTTATATGAAAAGGCATTTTATTTAGAGAACTCAGATCCAAATATCAGATTTGGTGACATTGTAGAAGGATGTTTCTCTCTAATGACTAGTATGCAAAAACCACTTTTTGAGAGTTCAAATCAACTAAACATAACTATAGACATCTCAAAATATTTCGTTGTCATGACACCGTGTTGTTCAATAGGTAAAGAATGTACTGTTGGAAATGAGAGCCTAGTCTTAACCCCTTTGATAGAACTTCAGTCCGATTTTTTAAAAAGTCCCTACCTTCTGACCGATTTCACAAGAATAAATAGAGAAATGAAACCAAAAGATTCAATGCCTCCAAAAGCATGGGAAATGCTTTCAGAGGAAATGAAAGCAGAAAAAATGTCGGAAGGTATGGCATATGCATTTCTAAGTTATTTCGTATATGGTAAGCATGACCTATTTGAGGAGTATGAATTAAAAAATAAAGATATGAAAATATTAACTCAATATTACATGATCGACTTTAGAAGAATATATTCTATAAAAATGCCTCCAGAGGAAATAAGAAAAGCAAAAAGATTACAATTATCTATCTTATCGAGAGAAGAACTTAGGAATAAACTATCTCACTTCTTTGGCAGAAGACCTAAAGAAGATGAATTGTTAACGGACTGAATTTATTATAAATTGAAATGGCTGAGACTTTTAATTATTTTCTGGTCTACCTCTTTTTCTCTCAATCGTGAAAAACAATAACATTTAATTTCATTGCATTTGTATTCGGTTAAGATACGATCGATAAGAAATGTGTTATTTTCATTGCTATTTCTGTATGCCTGTAAATGAAAATCGAGATGAATAGATGATTGCAGTAGTCATTTTAAGGTTAACAGATTCCTTA
>CAYQPF010000191.1:0-8353 GCA_964419225.1 uncultured Candidatus Cloacimonadota bacterium
CACCCCCGGCCCCTCTCTTGAGAAGAGAGGGGAGTGAATCGACAACCCATCCCCGAGGATAGGTGTCAGGCGTCAGTGGGCAGTGGAGAAAGAGAAGGATTGAGTACCTAGGATAAGTATTGAGCAGGGGGAGAAGAAACTCACCCCCACGGAGATAGGCGACCAATGCCGTTAAGCTTTTTCTTTCGGCATATGTAACAGCTTCAAACAATTCAGTTCCTTCTCCCTGCCGCTAGGGAGAAGGTAGGATGAGGGTAAATAACTCAAAATTCCACATTATTCCTTAACATATGGCATTGGTAAGATGCCGGGTGTCAGTGGGCAGTGGGGAAAGAGAAGGATTGAGTACCCAGGATTAAGGACAACTCACCCCCGACCCCTCTCTTGAGAAGAGAGGGGAGTGAATCGAGAAGTGGGCAGTAGTCAGAGGACAGTAGGCAGAAATTAGTAGGAAAGGAAAGAAGATAAATGAATTTAGAGAATGTATCAGTTCATAATAAGGCTCTTTTGAACTCCTATATGGGTTATCTAAAGATCGAGAAAGGTCTGACCGAGAACAGTCTCGTGAGTTATCAGTATGATCTGAAGGATTTTCTGGAGTTTATCGTCAATCCGGCAGAGAATGTGACGCATTTTGAGGTGATAGAGTATCTTTCTTTACTACAGGAAGCAGGGATACTGGCTTCATCTATCGCCCGGAAACGAAGCTCTATCAGATCATTCTATGAATTTCTGGAAAAGGATCAATACAAGATCAATCTCAACTTTGATAATATCCCTAATATAACTATTCCAAAATTGATCCCGCAGGTATTAACTGTCGATGAAATGCTTTCTTTACTGGATGGCATCCAGACTGATACCGTCCTGGGGATCAGAAACAAAGCCATGCTGGAACTCATGTACGCAACCGGCATAAGGATCTCTGAAATGCTTAGTCTGTCTCTTCACGATATAGATTCTAATATGATGCTGTTAAGAGTTTTAGGTAAAGGTCGTAAGCAGAGGATAGTCCCTATAGCAGATCAATCTTATGAATATGTTCTGAATTATATTAATGGTGCGAGAAATACTATTAAAGCCAATAAGCAGACTGCCATTCTTTTCCTGAATAAGGATGGAGAACAGATGTCGAGAATGGGCTTTTGGAAGATCCTGCATAAAGAAGCACTACGACACGGTGTGACAAAACATTTATCCCCGCATACTATCCGACATTCTTTTGCGACACATTTACTGATGGCCGGTGCCAATTTGAGAATCATCCAGACTTTGCTCGGGCACTCCAGTATTAATACAACCCAGATTTACACGAACATAGATACCAGTTACCTGATGGAAACCCATAAGCTGTATCATCCAAGAGCGTAGGATTATAGTTGAAAGTTGAGAGTTGAGAGTTGAGAGTTGGATGAAAGAGATTAGCCGGGTTTTGAGAGTTTGATTGGAGAAGGTACAAGATCAACTGAAATAAGCTTTTCCGGGGTGAAGAAGTCTATTGATGGGACTTGGAGAATGATTCGGTCGTTAAATTTATAACTGTTTTTGACAGGCAACAGAAAGCCCCATTTGATAAAGTCCGCCACAGAGAGATGTCCGAAAAGTAGAGCATACATACTGTATGAAGGATCTACCTGTTTTGAAAACGAGTAATACCTGTCGATTTTATGGATTATTTTCAGGAAAATGCCGTAGGAATTCAGATATTTACGGCGGAGATCGGGGTATTCTGTTTTGTATTGCTTAGCGTAGGACGATAAATTATTCTTAAAACGAAGAGGCAGGTTGTGCCAGATGCTGAGAGTAATTTTTTCCAGATTGATGATGTTAGTATTTTGGGGTAGTGCAGGAATTGGAATATATTTTCGGGCAGTACAAAGGTCTTTTTGCCTGTAATAGCAAAATACAATGCCGTCTTTCTTTCCACCTTTCGGGAAAGAGTGAGAATCATTTTCAAAATATACCTTCATAATACCCTCAAAAAATATATATTCTTACTATGATAACTGCAATGAAGAGAAAAAGTTACAAGAATCTTGGTTTTAAGATGTAGGTATTAGGAGTTTGCAGGAATTGGACATTATTGATCCAGAACACTGACTTACAAGGACTATCACTGACGAACACGGACAATGGAAAGTAGTCAGGGGTCAGGTGTCAGGTGCCAGTGGAGAGAGAATAACTCACCCCCGGCCCCTCTCTTGCGAAGCGAGGGTAGTGAAGGGATTGTCAGATGTTGATGAACACCAAGGGAGAAGAGGGGCAAGTGTAAGGAATGAGTTGGCAGAATTGAGGATTAGTAGGATTGCCCCAGTTAATCAAATCTATCCCAATACAAAAATCAAAAAGATATTTACCTCTGATATCATAACTCTTCTCTGAAGCCATGCATCTTGCCCATAATAAGTAAAAAAATACTGTTTGACATATTTTCATACAATCAATAATCTTTGCCTGATAAATGTTTTATGTAAGATTTGGAGACAGACTATCATGAAAAGAATTAGAATTTTCCTGGCTTCCTCTTCCGAATTGAAAGAAGAAAGAGAGCAATTTGAAATAATGATATATCGTAAATGTAAAAGTTGGTTTGATAAAGGAATCTTTCTGCATCTGGATATTTGGGAAGATTTTTTAGATAAGATGGCTAAAGGCGGGTTACAGAATGAATATAATAAAACTATCAGACATTGTGACATCTTTGTTCTTTTGGCATATAATAAAGTGGGTAAATTTACTAATGAAGAATTTAAAACAGCCTTTAAGCAGTTTAGTGAAACAGATAAACCCTTTATTTTTACATATTTCAAAAAACCTGTTACCACTCATGATCAGGAAGATTTATTAAGTCTAACTGCTTTTGAGAAAGAGCTGTGGGAATTAAAGCATTACAAAACAGAATACAAGAATATTGATGAATTGAAATTTCATTTCAGTAATCAATTGGAAAAGCTTAGAGATCGTAATTTTCTGGGTTTACCTCCCCAGGATACTGATTCAAAAATTGCCGATATTCATATAACACAAACTGCTGAAAAAATCTACAATTTCAATAACTCTAATTTTAAGCATACTGAATTTAGTTGATAAGGAGTAATACAATGGTAGAGAAGATATACAATTTCAATAATTCGAATTTTGAGCATGTGGAATTTATAATTAATTCTGCAGACTATCAAGCATTACTAAAAAGTATTGAAGATAAAAAGAAGCTGCTAAAATACTTGCCTGAATCAGAATTGGAGGATAGATTAAAAGCATCCTCAGAACTTAATGATCTCTTGAAGCAAATGGAGCAATTCAAGGAAAATGTTTTCAGTCTTTATGAAACTTTCACAAAAATAGAAATTAATTCAGAACGCTTAAAGAAAGCAAAAGATTATTTCCTTGAGGGCAAATTCAGAAAAGCTGATATTCTTCTAGAAGCTAAAGAGATTGAAGCTGAAACACAGCATTTACAAACCCTCAAAGGAAAAAAACAAAGTGAGATTGAGAAAATTGACAAGCATCTGCAGAGCAATTCCAATGAACTTTTATTTAAAGCTCAGCTACAGGCTACTTTTTATGATAATCCTAATCGTTTCAATAATGCTTGTGAATTATACAAAAAATCAATTAAGACCTTCAAATCTGCCTACAATTTGTTTCGATATGCCTTTTATTTACTTGAGCACAATCAAATCAATCAAGCAGAACCATATTACCTTGAAGCTTTAATTTCTTACAGAACCCTAGCTGAATCTAATCCTGAAACTTATCTGCCGGGTGTAGCCACAACCTTGAACAATTTGGCTAATTTGCATAAATCAAAAAACGAAAATGCTTTGGCATTGCAAGAATATAGAGAAGCTCTATGGATAAGAAGATCCTTAGCTGAATCTAATCCGGAAGCTTATCTTCCGGATGTAGCAATGACTCTGAATAATTTAGCTGTATTGCACAGTGTCAAAAATGAATATGCTTTAGCATTGTCAGAATATGAGGAAACTCTTGAAATCTACAGTTCCCTAGCTGAAGATAATCCTGAGACTTATCTGCCTTATGTAGCCACAACTCTGTGCAATTTGGCTAGCTTGCATAAAACAATAAACGAATATGCTTTAGCATTGCCAGAATATGAGGAAGCTCTTGAGATAAGTAGATACCTTGCTAAAGCAAATCCGCAAACTTATCTTCCTCATATAGCCAATATTCTTAACAATTTAGCTGGTTTGCATAAAAACAAAAACGAATATGCATTAGCATTATCAGAATTTGAGGAAGCTCTAGGGATTAGAAGAATCTTGGCTGAAACCAATCCAGAGACTTATCTACCCGTTGTAGCCATGACTCTGAACAATTTGGCTATATTGCACAGTGATAAGAACGAATATGCTTTAGCTTTGTCAGAATATGAGGAAGCTCTTAGGATAATCAGATCCTTAGTTGAAACCAATCCGGAGACTTATCTGCCCGATGTAGCAAGAACTCTGAACAATTTGGCTAACTTGCACAGTGACAAAAATGAATATGCTTTGGCATTATCAGAATATAATGAAGCTCTTGAGATAAGAAGAGGTTTAGCCAAATCTACCCCGGAAACTTATCTGTCCGCTGTAGCCACGACTCTTAGCAATTTGGCTAACTTGCATCAAGCAAGAAACGAATTTGTTTTAGCATTGCCAAAGTATGAGGAAGCTCTTAGAATCTACAGATCCTTAGCTAAAACCACTCCGGAGACTAATCTGCCCGATTTAGCCAGAACTCTGATGAATCTTAGTATTTTTTATTTACAGGCTCAACCTGATCAGGATAAATCTATTGCCTCCGCCATGGAAGCATACGAAATTCTTCTTCCGCTGATTATAGAAGTTCCTTATCTGGAAAATCATTTAATGAAGGTACTCAAAGTATTAGAAGCTAATGGAGTTGATGTTATGAAATTACTTAATATTGAAGATAATCCACAGGAATAACTCCTATGCTCATTATTCTTATTCAGTTCCTTCTTCTTCTATTGAGAAAACAAGCTAATCTCAATGTCAATGTCAATCTGCCAGTGCAGAATTTCCTATCTCCTAAATCTGTGTAATCCTGTAATCGGCGGATAAACTTCTCTCCTCCCTGCTTAATGGTTTTATTTGTTGTCCTATCCTGTGCATCCTGTTTATCCATGCAAATAAATTCTCTCAGACATAGTAATCTATTCTCTTATTTGTATTTTATTTTATACCCATAAAAACTAAGATTTTCTTGACAAATCTTCTGCTAACTATTATCAATATTGTTGATTGTAGTAATAGAAGTTCTAAAGTTGTTTTCATTCTTTTTGAGAATTTGCTTGACTTTAAAATAATGTTTACCTAGTAGGTTAAGAAATATGATAATTAAGGTGAAGAAGAATTTAGCCAAATTCTTCAATAGCGGGAAAGAACTGGAAAAGAAATATGGGGTTGAGAATTCCAAAAAGATTATGCTCAGGATTCAGCAGCTGAAAGCATGTACGACACTCCAAGAGGCATTTCACATTCCAGGAGCTGATTTTCATCCTTGGAAAGGTAATAAAAAAAGGGGTTTTCGGACTGAAGCTTAAAGAACCCCACAGACTATTGATCATTGAAGTCAAGGATGAATTAAACACCATAGAAATAATAGGAGTTGAAGATCTGCATGGAAAAACAAAATAACATATTGGTTGAATTAAACACAGATTATACAGCCCATCCGGGTTTAACAATTTCCGACTTTCTGGATGAGAATGATGTCTCACAAAAGGAATTCGCAGAAAAACTTTCCTGCTCTCCAAAACATCTGAATGAAATAATCAAGGGGAAAAAGAGTATTACACCTGAAATGGCTAAGAAACTTCAATTAATCACCAAACTCTCTTTTACCTTCTGGATGAATCTGCAAAACAACTTTGATGAATTTGAAGAAAACCAAAAACTGGCTAAATTAATAACTGACAACAAATCTGTCATTGATCTCTATCCTATCAGGGATATGATAAAAAAGAAACTTATTCCAGAATGCAAAACAGTTATCGAAAAAGGCATGGCTTTACTCTCATATTTTAATCTAACTAGTTTTGATGATCTCAGAAATCCAAATATTCCTTCCTATCAGCCCAAGCACTCAAAATCCCAACCCAACACCTATTCAATTTACACCTGGCTGACTGAAGCTCATAAGAAATCTGATAGCTTTGGTGCAATTTCTTATTCCCGTAGAAAGCTAAAAGAAAACTATCTTTTATTTAAATCTTTCAGCAAAATCACTGAGCCCAAAGATTTCTTTCCCAAAATTCAACAGGAACTTCTTAAATGTGGTGTGATTCTGGTTTTTGTGCCGGAGTTAATTAACTCTAATATCTTCGGTGCTGTCTTACTAAACAAGAAGAAATCCGTTGTTATAGCCTTATCTCTCAGACTGAAAAGCAATGATCATCTCTGGTTTTCCTTATTTCACGAAATTGGTCATCTCCTCCTGCATTATGATGATTTACAACTCAAAAGTGATAATTCTTTCCTGGATTATGATGGTAATTCCGACATACAAATGGAAGTCGAAGCTAACAACTTTGCAGCCAATGCACTCATCAATCCCGAACGCTATACCCAATTCACATTCCAAGGTGTTTTCTCCAAAACCGCTGTTGAGACTTTCGCAAATGCCATTGGTATTCATCCAGGCATTGTCGTTGGTCGTCTCCAGCATGATAAATATGTTGCATTTAATAATGTGGATTTGAATGGTTTGAAAGATAGGTATGAGTGGGAGTTTTAATTTAAATTATTTAATTGATTGATCACATCATTAATCAATTTCGATAAAGGTCTTTCATGATACTTTTCTTCATCACTTGGCACATTGAACATCATTCTGTAAATATCCTCTTCAGATAATCCAGACAAATACAATCCTAAACCTGACATACTCTTTATGTAATATTTGTTATATATCTGATGGTTCTTGATCAAATCAAGTATTACATCCTTGTGCCATGCATATCTTTCACGTAGCATTAGATCATCAACCTGTTTCTTAGTATCAGGATCGCTCTTTGCTACAAATTCAATTTCGAGATCCTCTTCTTTGTTTGTTAAGGTTGGCAATGATTCGTTTAAAAATTTTAATTCAAAATAATTACTTTTCCCAAAGTCCTTCTCATGAGGAGTTATATTATAATTCTTTGTTGATTTAATATGATTACATTGGTAACATGAAGGGATCAAATTGAAAAAAGATAAAGCAAATAATGGATTACTACTTTTATTTAGAAAATGATCAATTTGTGGTCTCATTTTTCCATTTGTTGATCTAATTACTGGAATATAATTAGAATTACAATATGGGCATGTTTTTAAACCAATCTCTTTTACAAATTCATATGCACCCCACTTTTCTCCCTCCCCATCCTCAAACCCTGGATTAGAAAACTTCTCATAATCAATTATCTGAAAGATATTTTTCTTAAAACTCTTATTTTTCATATTCAATGCTTTTATCATGGCATTTAATTGGGTTCTTCTATTTCTTAATGCTGTTATATCTTCAGATAATATTTGTTTTAAATTTTCTTTTAAATACTGTTTCAGATTATTCGAAGCTGTTTCATTGCATTCTTGTACCGGAAATAGTGAATCCCATTTCTCATCAATTTCTCTTTGAATATAAGTTTTGCAAATCTTGACATGCTTTTCCTTCAGTTGCTCAATATCTTTCTTAATTCTTAACATTGTCTTAACACCTTTACCTTAGTATTTAGGCATTTCTTAAGTTTTCCAAGAAAATCATCATCTCCATTATAGTTTACAAGGGCATTTTCTAATCTTTTTGATAAGTATGTTTTTAATAGAGGTTCACCAATAGCAGATATTGTCCTCCTAATTTTATCTATTTTCTCCTCTGAATACTTAATTTCCTCTTTCTTTTCTTCTATTCCTCTAATAAACTCGTTTACTTCGTCAATCTTAGTTTTCGCAATATCTCCAATATAGACATCATCTCCAAAAAAGAAACTATCATGTAATAATGAGTATATGTTCGCTCCGAAAGTATCGTACTTTTTTTCAAGACTAGCAAAATCCAACACTTCTGTGTTTCTTCTACTACTGGCTTCTATTCTCAGTCTTACAACATTAGATGGTAAGATGTCTGACAATGATATTGGATTATTTGTCGTATAAACGATTTGAACATTAATTTGATTATTGTTATCTGATGCTAAAGTACTACCAATATCCAGTTTTATAAAATCTATGAAATTAATAAGAAGTGATTTCTGCCATTCTGGATGTAAATAAACTTCTGGTTCATCCAACAAAATAAGTAGATCATTCTTTGAAAACTCTTTCTTTTTAGTTGTTATTAA
>CAYQPF010000192.1:0-8312 GCA_964419225.1 uncultured Candidatus Cloacimonadota bacterium
AATTCATTAGCTTCAGCCAGATTGTGAAGATTCTACTGCACAGTTCGGGTTTAACTCTCTGATTTTTCGTCCAATATCATTAAAGCTCAGACTGCCTACTGCCGACTGCCTACTGAAACTGGTGGAGGTGGCGGGAGTCGAACCCGCGTCCAAAGATATGCCATAAGTCGATTCTACATGCTTAGTTATCTTTTATTCTCGTCGCCTGTCAGGTAAGATAATCAGACCTGTCCCGCTTGACACATCCTAAGTTTTCGTCAATTACCTCGGATCGCAGTAATCACTTAACTATCATTTTTTTGCGCCCTATTCAAACCGAGATAGTATCAGTCTGGTAAGACGTAACAGCTTACGCTGCTAATGCGAAATTATTTTCGTTATTTTTTTTTATCACCGTGATTAACGAGTAGGTAATCTCCTCGGCATGCCTCAACAAACCACTCTATCCCTGTCGAAACCAATCACCCCCATATAACCTTTAAAAGAACTAATTCTTACTTTTACCATCCCCCATATTAAGTCAATAAAAAAAACTTGTATAGTCAATTCCAAAATGTAGGAATAGCCACAAAAATCACAAAAGGCAAAAAAAGATTATACAGATTTCCTCAGATTAGGAGAGTGAGCAATAATTATTTATCACTATACTATTAATAAATACTCTTTTCTTTTATTGTTTTACTATTCCTTTCTCTTTCAATTTTCTCTTTTTTCTAATTCGTGTAATTAGTGTAATTCGTGGTTAAACTCCGAAAAAGCGGTTGATGTGAGACATTTTCCCGAAGTTTACAGCTGTCGTGAGTCATAAGCCGGAAATGACTTGACTTTTTTTCTGAGCTGATTTGTTTCTGAGAAAAAATAAATAATCAGGCTGAATATGAAAGTTAGTGAATTTAGGGAGATAGTCAAAAATTACAGTAAAGAGGAAGCAGATTTCCTCTTGGTTCAACTATACAAACTGATTCCCAGGCGAAAAGTTGAGGATTATCAGGTGGATGAAATGTTAAAAGCACCTGGTGAATACCTCAATAAGAAAATTAAGATAGGAAAGAGTGGTCGTCTTAGATCAGCAGAAGAAGTAGAAACCGAGGTTTTAGCTTTTATCAAGAATGTTAAAGAAGGATATTATAAGGGACCGAATAAGGTTATACCCAAAAGAGTCAGATCCGGTTGGAGAAATACTGTAAAAGATTTTTACAAAGATCTGTCAATCCTGGGCAATATATCTGAAACCCGGAAACTAAGTTTAGATTTGCTGGAGGAGCTATACTTTTTACTGGATCAAGGGAGTTTGAAATCCCTGTTTCCTACCAGGAATACCTTTGGAGCAATAAAATTATCTCAAATGGATTTTTTTGTGAGTATTCTGGAAATTTCTCATTTGGTTTTGGATAAAAAAGAATATATTACAAGATCTGTAAAACTGATAATGGATAGTCTGCTGAATAATGAAACCACATATACTCAGTTGATAGCAGCTTTTCTGAATACATTAAAGATTCCCGACAACAAGTATTTAGCGATTGAGACGGCATTACTTCAATATAATGAATTGAATGAACGAATGATTAGTCAGTCCATCAGTGTTTCCCATTTGAAATTGAAAATGAATATTTTAGTTGAGATTGCTTTTCGGACATATTGTGAGTTGGGTGATTTTGAGCAAGCCATAGAGGTTTGGGACAAGAGATACTGGTCTTATACACGGGAGATTGCTTTATTTGAGAAGATCAATTATCTGCTCAGGTATAAGAAAGATAAGTTAGTCTTGGAACAGATCAATAAAGCAATTTCTGAAGGCATGAATTTACGGTGGGAATTATTGAAGCTGAAGAAAGATCTCGAGAAGGAATGAGTCCTGAGTCTGGGAGGTTATCCGGGAGTTTAACCACGAATATACACGAATAATCACGAATAGGATAAGAGAAGAATTGGGATAATAGTTAATAAAAAAAAGAATAACTTCAAATATGAAGTACTAATATATCTAAAAAATAATAAAAGAATAAATCCCTTTTTAAACCCGACTTATGCAATAGATGACAGATGGATAAGCTCAAGATTTTGTGGAATAGTGGCTTACAGATTTGCGATGTCATATTCGTAAATATTTCAAGCGAATCTCGTAAGTCATCTAAACGCAAAAGATTCGCTTAGACGCTGTCCAGCTATTGCATAAGTTGGGTTGAACTTACATACTAATTTTTTCCCTATTCGTGATAATTATATGTTCATTAGTGGTTAACTCCCCAAGAGGAAATGAGAAAGTACTTCCTTTTAACCACGAATAAAGAGAGAGATAGATTATTTTTTGGGAGAAGTATTTTTGGGGCGATGATGTTAGGCTAAAGCCTTAATTAGGTGTGTTTTTATATATCTATGCTTGATTCAAGACCCAGGAAGATTATTGCTGTTCTCTTCTCCCATTTATAATTTAAACTTAACACTTTGAATGAATTACTATAAATGTTTCAATATATTTCTTCTCTCCCATTAATAATTAATAATTATTGTGTTATCTTCGTTTTCATAGTTCCATCATCAGATACATCAACATAGCCTTTGTGCAAAGTTCCATAGGTTGACTTGATCTTGATTCTTAACTTCGTTGAGACAATTGTTATTACTCCATCTGTAGATGCTCTTGTTAAAAGCGGCAGCCATTTGTTTGAATCTAAAATTACCTTAGTCCAATCTCTTTCTGCACCACCCATCGATGCAGGTTTTATGTAATACTGGTATGCTTCTGAACCCATATTCTGTAATTGAATTGCTATCATATCCTTAGCGGATTGTTCGGCCTGACTGTTAAACATATTGATACCGACTGAAGTTGCTACTCCTACCAGGATTACACTTAAGACTATCAAGAGAATTTGTTGCTGTCCCATTAAGACTCCTTTGTTATTTTTTTTATGTTTACCAATTGTACAAATTCGTCATTTCTGGACAATCAACTATACTTTAGAGTCATGTTTTAGAACTATCATAAACTCTATGCAGATAGTATAGTTTGAAAAACTGAAATTCAAACATTAATTAATTTGACAAGCTTTAGAGTATTTGTAAAAAATGGATTATCATGATTATTTGCTTCTTTAAAGAAATAACATGAAAAAAATCTTTGAGGTGAAATGAGTTATTTTAGATGGGTTCTTGTTATCATTATCCTTTTTCTATGTATTAGTCAAACTCTGTGTTTGGAAAATGATTTAAGGGTTAAAAGTAGTTTAGCCTTGAAATCGGATCCGCATGATTCGACCAATATTTCTCAAGGATACTACAATGTTTCCAACATTAATGATAGATACAGAATATACGGGGGTATGGGTGTTGCTTATAATCCTTTATTTAGAAGCGAACTCAAAAAACGTCTGCCAGATAATAACCCAAAATCTGCTCGAATATTTCTCAATTTTACGATAGGTTCTGATTTTATTATAAATAAAGACTATTCTCTGTCCCCGGTTTACAGCCTGCATTTATCTCAATATCAATACAGAAAACATCCGGATTACTCAGTTGCCATTTTTGATGAAATGATTTACATTGTTGATTATTCTTGTTTTGATCTCATTTTGAAGAAAAAGTTCTATCAAACAAGCAATTTTGATTACTTTGCAGGAGCAGGCTTTGGAGTCACAAAATATAATTCCCATGGACTTTACAGCATGGATATAAATGGGCTGAACAGTAATTTCCTTGTTCATGCAGTTTACAAAACACCCGAGTCATACGCTGGGGCGGAACTTGGGATTTACCTACTGCCTGGAAAAAGTAGAACAAAAGATTTTGAAGAAAATAAAACATTTTACGAGATCTATTTTAATGTCTATTTTGCTTTCTTAAATAAAAATAGCCACTAAGAATCTGCTATTATACAACTAACTTATTTTTCAGTTCACTATGTGACTTTATGTACAAATTGAATAAAACACCGACCAAAAATTTATGTAACAATCTTACTGTTGATAAGTTATTTATGCAGGAGTTTATATGAAGAATTTACTTATTATCTGCATTGCATTGGTGGTAGTTTCCTGTACATCCAATAGCTACTACACTATTAAACCAACCAATATTGCCCGCTGGGATCAGGGAAAAGAAGTTACAGAATCGGTCAGAGACAGTCTTGTTTTAAAAACGAATTTTGCCTTCTATCAAGGCTATAAAAACATGGCCTTTGATTTTGAGTTTATTAATAAAAGCTCTAAAACTGTTACTATAGATCCTGTTAACTTCTATCTCGAAACAGAAGCCCTAAACGATTCATTCCCAAAATTCAAATCTCAAACTATTATGACTATTGATCCGGAGCGGAAAATAACAAGTCTGGAATTAGATCGTGCGGGGAGAGTTAACAGACATACCGGGTTTCTGCTTTTCAATTTAATCCTGGGTATTTTTGATTTTATCGGCAGTTTCTCTTCTGCCCCGCAAACTCCCGAACAGATAAAGGAAAAAGAAGAACAAAGAAAAGCTAATGATGAATATCAGGAAGATGCACAAAAAGATTTCGAAGAAGATTTAAAAAAATACAATCTGTCTATTGAAGAATGGTCCAAGGCTCTGCGAAAAACCACTCTCGATCAAGGGCAACGGGTCAGTGGAAAAGTTTATTTTGAACTAGAGAAACGGGATGAATACAAAATTAATTTATACTGCCCTGTAGAATTAAATACTTTCAAAGTCCAATATCAGCAGTTTAAAGAAATACGGGATGTGAATTATTAAACCCAGACTTATCTATCTGCTGATTATTGCTGTTACAATTCCTATAGGTTTATTAGCCAGGAAATACTCCTCTTCGTATCCATCCTTCCTAAGTGCATATCTTCCAGACTGTCTATGGGCTTTTATGGTGTTTTTTGTCATAGCCTTTTTTATAAATCAGAAAAATAATCTTAAAATTGCCGTGTGGTCTCTGAGCATATCCTTTTTAGTTGAAATCAGTCAACTCTATCATGCTCCCTGGATAGACTATCTCAGAGGTTTTCGTTTGGGAGGTTTGATACTGGGATTTGGTTTTCTCTGGAGTGATCTGATTTGTTATTCAATCGGAATTAGTCTTGCCTTTTCCCTAAATACTCTTATTCTGGCGAAATCTATCTATACTAAAGAAGGAATCTGAGAACATCCCACTCCTGACTCATGACATCCCTTCCCCTAATTGTCAATTGTCAATTGTCCCATGACTCATGACTTTCCTGACACTTGTTATTGTGACATTATCCCGATAATCTGTATTAAAACCCGGATTGTGCAGTAGAGGTTTGCAAACTGGGTCGAAGATCGTGAAGAATGAAGGTTTGCAATCGAACGAGGTTATATAATAAATATATGGTGAGTGAGATTGTAAGTCCTTCAAATTCACTAGATTCAGCCAGATTGTAAAGATTCTACTGCACAGTTCGGGTTAAATACCCTCAAATTTATGAGTTAACAAATCTTTTCTTGACATCTTTACCCATTCTTTCTCTAATAAATCAGATAGTTGAATAAGTTAAATTGATAACTTGTGTACCAGTGGGGAAATTATGCCGGTACTTGAAATAAAAGAGATGTTCTTTTAAGAATGAGCTGTGAAAGCTCCTCTAATCTACAGGTCAACTTCATCACTATCAGGTAAAATAAGGAGAGATTATGCTTAATATAGTTTTTTACTTTCAAGTTCATCAGCCCTATCGTTTAAAGCATATGAATGTTATCGATATCGGCAAAGAAAGCAATTATTTCGATGATGCTCTGAATGCTCAGGTTATGCGGAAAGTAGCGGACAAATGTTATTTGCCTACAAATAAGCTGCTCTTGGAATTAATCAAAAAATACCCGGGTCAATTCAAAGTTGCTTTTTCCATTTCCGGAGTTACAATTGAACAATTCAAAAAATATGCTCCTGAAGTTCTGGATTCTTTTAAAGCTCTCGCTGATTCCGGTGGAGTTGAATTCATCAGTGAAACCTATTATCACTCACTTGCTTTCCTCTACGACAGAGACGAATTCATCGAACAAGTCGAAATGCACAAAAAACTCATGAAAAGAGAATTCAATTATTCACCTACTGTATTTCGTAATACAGAGTTAATCTACCAGGACAAACTCTCAGATCTAATCTATGAAATGGAAGATTTTAAAGTCATATTAACAGAAGGCGTGGACAGAATCCTCAAATGGAGAAATCCGTTGTACGCCTATAAGAATTACTCCAAAGATATCAATCTCCTGCTCAAATATTACCAACTGGCTGATGATATTGCCTTCAGATTCTCGAACAGAGCCTGGCCGGAATACCCTCTGACTGTTGACAAATTCGTGAGTTGGGTCGAACAACTTACCTTCTCTGAAAACCAGGGAAGAAACCTTTTCCTCAACCTCTTCATGGACTATGAGACCTTCGGTGAACATCAATGGGCTGAAACCGGGATCTTCGGTTTTATGAATGATCTCCCGGGAAGAGTTCTCAGAAATAACAACCTGGGCTTCTGCTGGCCTTCACAAGTTACTGAGTTCACAAACTATCAGCAGGAAAGCTTATCTTTCCCTGAACTTGTATCGTGGGCTGATGCCGAAAGAGATGTTTCTGCCTGGGTGGAAAATGACCTGCAGAAAAACGCTATCGAAACTCTTTATGAACTTCACCAGAAAATCATCAGTAAAGGTCGTAATGACTTAATGCCTCTCTTTAGAATGCTCTCTACTTCTGACCATTTTTACTACATGTGTACGAAGTACTTCCAGGATGGTGATGTACATAAATACTTCTCCCCCTACGACTCTCCCGAACAAGCTTATATATATTTTATAAATTCTCTCGCAGATTTGGAGGAAAAAATTAATGCCCACTAAAATTAACTTCGTTAACCTACACGTTAAACCCAGAATACCTGAAGAATTAGCTCAACTCAATGAGTTGTCCTACAATATTTGGACTACCTGGGATAAAAATGCCTATGATTTATTCAGTAGAATTGATCCAAGTCTCTACCGGACTTGTGAACACAACCCTGTTAAACTCCTGGCCAGCGTTTCTGGTGAAAGACTTCTGGAACTTTCTCAGGATAAAGGATACCTCTATGAACTTAATAAAGTTTATACAGAATTCCAGATTTATCTCAATTTCGAAGCCAGCTATTACAACAAGAAAAAATTCCCGCAACCCTTGAATCCTGACCACAAGATTGCCTATTTAAGCATGGAATTCGGCCTCCATGAATGCCTCCCTGTCTATTCAGGCGGATTAGGTATTCTGGCCGGTGACTATCTTAAAGCTGCTTCTGACCGTGGAGCACCGATGATCGGATTTGGGTTACTCTATAAATACGGCTACTTTTCCCAAAAAGTAAATCATTATGGGATGCAGGAAGAAAGCTATAAAATCATCGATTGGTCCACAAAACCGGTAAAAGTCCTCAAAGACAGCAAAGGAAATGACCAGTTATTTAAAATCAGCATCCTGAAAAACGATGTCTGGTTCAAAGTTTGGGTCATTAATGTCGGTAGAATCAAACTTTACCTGTTGGATACTAATCTCGATGAAAATCCCTACGAAACACGTAATATTACAGACCTTCTCTATGATGCAGATAAAGAAAAACGCATTCAGCAGGAAATACTTCTCGCTTTTGGTTCTATGAAAGTAATGGAATTACTCGATATTAATCCGACTATTTACCATTTGAATGAAGGGCATTCCGCCTTTATTATCCTCGAAAGACTGAGAAAATTAATTAGAGAAGATAACTTCAGTTTTGCAAAAGCACGAGAAATAATTCAAATTTCTACAGTCTTTACGACCCATACCCCCATTGTCGAAGGGAATGAACATTACGAAAAGAAAATGATTGTAAGATATTTGGGTGACTTGATTGAGAATATCGGGTTGAGTCTGGATAAATTTTTCGACCTTGGCAGTGTTGACGGTGATATCCACTTTTGGTTGCCTGCTCTGGCGATTCGCTTCTCCCAGTTTAATAACGGAGTTTCCAAACTGCACAGTCAGGTTTCCCGCCATATGTGGCAGCAAATTTATCCGGATCTGTATGAAAGTGAAGTACCCATTACCCATATAACCAATGGTGTCCACTTGCAAAGCTGGCTAAGTAAACAATTAACTCAGATTTACAATAGATATCTTGGACCTGATTATCTTCATGGTGCAGACAAAAACAGTATCTGGACCCATATTGACAACATCCCCGAAAATGAGATCTGGGAAGCACATCAACAAAGAAAAGAACAAATGATCTCCTTTATCAGACTAAGACTCGAAGGCATAGCTATTGACCGGGGCCTGATTGTATCATCTGCCAGTG
>CAYQPF010000193.1:0-8291 GCA_964419225.1 uncultured Candidatus Cloacimonadota bacterium
TTTGTCAATGATCAACAAGCAGAAGGAACAACCCCGGCTGTAGCATTTGCATTCCCATCTACAGGAACATATCAGGTCAAAGTTGCGGTTAGTGACGGAGTCAATATTGCAAATCAAATTTGGACAGTTCATGCAGCGGTTAGCAACGCTGATCCTGCTCAAATTCCTCAGGAAACAGCTCTCTTCCAGAACTATCCCAATCCCTTTAACCCGACAACTACCATTAAATTTGCTCTGCATAAGCCAGGCAAAGTGATCGTCGATATCTATAACCCCAAAGGCCAGTTAGTAAAGAGACTGACAGATAAGGATTATCCTGCCGGATACCATAATCTGGTCTGGGATGGTAAAGATTCTAATAAGCAAAAATCTGCATCCGGTATTTACTTCTACCGTTTACAGACAACTGATTACCAGAAATACATGAAGGCCCTCCTAATCAAATAGGGACTAGCGTCCAGCTTATTTTACAGGTGTTATATGCATAGTGTTGATAGTAATCAATCCTTAGTCATAATTGAGGGTTTGAGACTTGGACTAGCATGCAGCACCATTAGCATGGAGCATATTGTGAGGGTTTTGTATTTGAAGAGATTGTAAAATGCAAGATCTTTGAATATGAAGTGATCTTTAAGAAGTTATTTTGACAGGGATATTATTAAAGCATAAATATCTGGGTAATTGGTACATTTTATGCTTTATTTATATACTAAGAATGAAAGAGATTGCAGTGTCCTGCAGTTAAATTTAGTGACCACATAGTTGTGTTGACTTGCCGGGTTGGGGATAACTCTGCTGACAAACAGATTATGTGATATAAATGTGTGATTTCAGTACTCCCTCTACTAAAACGGGTATCACTTGGATACCCGTTTTTTTAATGCTCTATCATAACAAAAAAAGGGCAAATATTATTTGCCCCATATGTTTACTTTTGGATTATCCGTTAAAATATTCCAGTTTTATTTGTTTCACCAATTCCTTGACACTGGTGATCTTATTATTCAAATATCCGTTTACACCTGAACAGCAAACACCTTCATCAACATTACCTTTTTGACCGTTGATCAAAGCATTAGCTATACAAAAGGACACTTCTTTATAATCACAGGTATGCAGACATTTATAATAACAGGCTTTTGGTTTCTTCTCACCCAGCATCACTTTGTCGATAAAGGGTGTCTTTAGTACCCGTAGGGGCATGCCCACCGGACTCTTGATCACCATGATATCATCTTTGTTCTGGCAATTGAGATATTGATTTTTGAACTCCAGACTGGCATCACATTCATCAGTTGTAATAAACCGGGTACCAATCTGAGCACCTGCAGCTCCATTCTTGACAAAATGCCTGATGTCGGCACCAGTCTGCACTCCGCCGGCCACAAACACAGGTATCTGTTTTCCATAAAGGTCCTGATACTTCTCGATCACAGCCAGAACTTTCGGTAACTGACTGTCCAAAGAAAACTCTTCTTTGTTGATCTCATCCATCTTAACACCCTGATGCCCACCGGAAAAAGGACTTTCCAATACAACAGCATCCGGGACATAAGTATAATTCTTGTACCATTTCTTGATAATCAGTTCAAGTGCACGATCTGAAGAAACGATTGGAACTAATTTTGTCTTTGATTCACTGTCTTTATATTCGGGCAAGTTTAAAGGTAAACCTGCTCCGGAAATAATCATATCCACTTTTTCTTTTACCGCTGTTTTGACCATATCCGCGAAATTAGTCAAAGCTACCATGACATTTATAGCCAAAATGCCTTTAGTCATTTCTCTGGCTTTTTCTATTTCATTGGTAAGTGCTCTGATATTGGCTTCCCGGAAGTTCTTGAAAAAATCAAATTCTCTGAAACCTGGCAAAACTGCTGAAATGGTGCCTACTCCGCCTTCATTTGCTACTGCGGCAGCTAAATTCGACAAAGATACGCCGACTCCCATTCCTCCCTGAATAATGGGTAAACTCATGACAAGCTCACCTATGTTTACAGGAACCATGTTGTTCTTCAAATCCTGAATATTGTCACAAATTTGATTTACAGCATCTATAATAGAACTCATGCAAATTCCTCCTAAAAATATATAATTTAATTCAAATCAGTAATTTCGCAACTAAGTACCGCTATGAAAACGTTTTACACAAATTCATATACACACTAACCTACAAAATCAGCAATCTTCAAACATAGAAATTTCTCTTCTTAAAAAGTCAACTCTTATTATGGCTTTTTGGGAAAACAGAATTGAAGACAGCCGGATTTAGTCAACTGGTGAGTCGGACTGGTCGGACTTGTCAGAAAGTCGGACTGGGAAGGTAGATGAGTGGTTGCGTGTTTTCACAAACACTGTTGACATTTTTGTTCATATTACTTGACTTCCAAACCCGTTTTTTAAGATAGGAATTATAGTACGAAATTTAATAATATTGTTCCTTCCCTTGGAAGGTAGTTACATAATCCGCTTTCTTTTCGGAGGAAGCAGAGCCAAAAGAGGATAAGAATGCAAGAACCAAAGATTACCCGGGAATTGATCAAAGAACACGGTATCAACGAAGAAGAATACCAAATGATTTTAGACACTCTGAAAAGAGAACCTACTTTTACAGAATTAGGAATTATCTCTGTTATGTGGTCTGAACATGCCAGTTATAAGAATTCCATTAAATATTTAAAAACATTGCCCAAGGATGGCGAGCATCTTTTAGCAAAAGCAGGCGAAGAGAATGCCGGTGTTATTGATATTGGAGATGGTTGGGCTGTATCATTCAAGATCGAAAGTCATAATCACCCCAGTGCTGTTGAACCTTATCACGGAGCTGCGACAGGTGTCGGCGGTATATTAAGAGATATTTTCACAATGGGTGCAAGACCTGTTGCTGCCTTGAATTCGTTAAGATTTGGGAATCCCGACAACCCTCAGGTAAAGCATCTGATGAAAGGTGTAGTCAATGGAATCGCTGATTACGGCAATTGCTTTGGTGTACCGACTGTTGGTGGAGAGATCTATTTTGAAGACAGTTACGAAGGTAACCCTCTGGTAAATGCTATGGCTGTAGGTTTGATGAAGCACAAGAATCTCATGTCCGCATCAGCTATAGGTGTCGGCAACTATGTAGTTTATGTCGGAGCCAAAACAGGCCGGGATGGCATACATGGTGCCACTTTTGCCTCTGTTGATCTGACTGAAGAATCTGAAGAAAAGAGAACTGCTGTCCAGGTGGGTGATCCTTTTATGGAAAAACTTTTACTCGAAGCCACCCTTGAAGTGATCAAAGCTCAGTTAGTAGAAGGGATTCAGGATATGGGTGCTGCAGGCTTGACCTGCTCCAGCAGTGAAATGGCAGGCAAAGCCGGAAACGGTATCATGCTTGATCTGGAAAATGTCCCTACTCGTGAATCCGGAATGACTCCCTACGAAATAATGCTCTCAGAATCTCAGGAAAGAATGCTGATGGTTGTAACACCTGAGAACTTTGATAAAGTACAGGCTGTCTTTGAAAAATGGGATATGCACGCCGAGAAGATCGGAGTCGTTACAGAAGGCGGAATGCTGAAAATCAGATTCCATGGTGAAGTAAAGGCAGAATTGCCTGCTCAAATGCTCATACTGGGAGGAGATGCTCCTGTTTATTCCAGAGAATATACCGAGCCTGCCTACTTAAAAGAAACCAGAGATTTTAATCCTGAAACCTTAAAAGAACCTGCAGACTATAATGCTGTTTTACAAACCTTATTAAAAGCACCCAATATTGCTTCCAAGAAAGCTGTATATCGTCAATACGATCATATGGTACAAATAAATACTATGCTCGAACCAGGCTCTGATGCAGCTGTTATCCGGGTAAAAGAGACCAATAAAGCGATCGCTATGTCCACAGACTGTAATGGCAGACACTGTTATCTCGATGCTTATGAAGGCACTAAAGGTGCTGTCGCAGAATCTGCACGTAATGTGGTCTGTTCAGGAGCAACTCCTGCTGCTATTACCAACTGTTTGAATTTCGGTAATCCCTACAAGCCTGAAGTTTACTGGACATTTGTCAAAGCTATCGAAGGAATGAGTGATGCCTGCCGTAAATTCTCTACACCTGTAACAGGCGGAAATGTATCTTTCTACAATGAGAATCCTAATGGGGCCATCTACCCTACTCCTGTAATCGGAATGCTGGGAATAATTGAAGACCAGACAAAGGTCATTTCTTCAGAATTCAAAAAAGAAGGTGATCTGATTCTTTTACTTGGAAAGCATTGTAATGAAGTAGGCGGATCTGAATATTTAAAAGAAATTCACCAATTAATCAAAGGCAACCCGCCTCAGGTAGATCTTGATCAGGAAGCCAATTTATATAAAGCATTCTTGGCATTAGCAGATCAAAAACTTGTGGCCTCAGCACATGATTGCTCGGATGGTGGTTTAGCTGTAGCTTTGGCTGAGAGCTGCTTCAAACATGACGGCACCACAATCGGTGCTTCTGTTGAATTCCCTTATGTCAATCGTAAAGATACAGAATTATTCGGAGAATCTCATTCCCGAATCATCATCTCAGTTAAACGTAAAAATCTTACTTTAGTAGAAGAGATACTCAATAAATTCCATCAACCATATATCGAATTAGGACTTGTCGGTGGTGATCAATTAATCATCAACAAAGAAATCAAAGCTAATGCTGCAGACTTAAGAAATATCTGGGAAAGCAGAATAACACTTTAGGAGAAAGCATGGATCTTCTTGCTAATTTGCACTTACAGTCCTGGCTCACACCAGAAAGGATTTCGCAGGGAATCAGATTATTATTAATAATTTCTATCGGGTTTCCTCTTATTAAATTGATTTCGAGAGTAACGGCCAAAGTTACTTCCAAACATTTGACAGCACAAACGCAGATGCTGATCCGGAAAGTTGTTTACTATTCAGGCTTAACATTCCTTTTGATCAGTGTGCTGAACGAGCTTGGCTTCAAGATCTCAGCTTTACTGGGTGCTGCAGGAATATTCGGTGTGGCTATAGGCTTCGCTTCTCAAACAAGTGTATCCAACATTATCAGCGGTATATTCTTGATCGTGGAAAAACCTTTTGCTGTAGGTGATTCGATTCAGGTGGGTAAGACTACCGGAACAATTCTGAGTATTGATTTATTATCTGTAAAACTAAAAACAGCAGATAACAGTTTTGTGAGAATTCCGAACGAAAATTTGATCAAGTCGGAAATTGTTAATACGAGCAGATTTGAAAACAGAAGACTGGATACTAAGTTAACTTTATCCTATCATGAAGATATTCATAAAGCCATAGCAATTCTGGAAGAGATGTCTAAAAATAATGCTTTGATCCTAAATGACCCTGAGCCTCTAATCCATGTCAGCACTTTGGGTGAAAACTCGGTTCAGATCCTTTTCGGCTTATGGTGTACTCAAGCAGACTATACAAATCTCCAGCATCATATTCATCTGGAGATAAAAGATAAATTCGATAAAGCCAAAATTTCATTAAGCAATCCAGCCTATGCCATTAAAGCCCAGGTTTAAATGTCAATATATTTAATAGGATTTATGGGAGCTGGCAAAACTTATGCAGGTCCCATACTGGCTGATTATTTGCACATGAGCTGGCTGGATCTGGATCAATTTCTGGAGAAGTTAGAGAAGTTGACTGTGCAAGAATTATTTTTTAAAGTAAATGAAGAAAGAGAATTTAGAGAACGTGAATCTTCAGTTCTGCTTTCTCTTACCTATGAGGCTGTTTTTTCCACCGGAGGCGGAGTCATTATGCTGCAAAAAAACAGGACATTTTTGCATCAAAAAGATAACTTTGTTGTCTGGCTAAAAACTGATTTCGACACAATGTATTCACGTATCTGCCAAACCGACAGACCAATGGTTGTGAAAAGAACTAAACCGCAATTACTGGAACTTTACGAGGACAGAATTCCCTATTACAAAGATTGTGCTGACCTCATCATCGATCAATGGACAGATTCTACTTGTGAACTTATCAAAAACCAGTATCTTATCTATAAAACAGGAGAAAATAATGTCTGATCTATCAAGACAAATTTTAACCGAAACAATTATAAAACTCAAAAAAGAGAAAAATGCTGTAATTCTGGCCCATAACTATCAACGGTTGGAAGTCCAAAGTGTTGCTGATTTTATCGGAGATTCACTTCAACTTGCTCAGGAAGCTGCTAAAATCAAAGCAGAAATTATCGTTTTCTGTGGTGTTCTCTTCATGGCAGAAACTACCAAGCTTATCAATCCAAATGCCAAAGTTCTCCTGTCAGCTATGGATGCAGGATGTCCTATGGCAAATATGATCAATGCTGAACAACTCCGGAACTTCAAAGCCCAGCATCAAAATCCCTATGTGGTATGCTATGTTAATTCTACAGTGGAAGTTAAAGCTGAAAGTGATATCTGTGTAACCTCTTCCAATGCCGTGAAAGTTGTTAATTCCATTCCTCAGGATAAAACAATTCTCTTTGTTCCTGATAAAAATTTGGGTAACTATGTCCAAAAAATGACTGGCAGAGAAATCATCTGCTGGAACGGTTTTTGTACCGTACATCATAATAAAATAACTGTCAGTGATATCAAATATGCCAGAAAAGCTTTCCCTGATCATACTATTCTCATTCATCCCGAATGTACTCCCGAAGTAGTAGCTTTGGCAGATATTGTCGCCTCAACCAAAGGTATGGCAGACTATGCTGATACGCATGATAACATAATCATCGGCACCGAATATGGTTTATACGAACAGTTAAAACTCAAGTATCCGCATAAACATATTCTCCCGCTCTCCGAAAAAGCTACCTGTATCAATATGAAGAAAACAATCCTGAAAGATGTAATGATCACCCTTCTGGAAGAGAGAAATGAAATAACAATCGATCCGGCCATAAGTGAAGCTGCATTGAAACCTATAACCAGAATGCTGGGTATTAATTAATAGTTGTTAGTGAGAGAAACCGAATTGATTATTTGCAGATAATTATTAATAGCCATGACCTTTAGGTCAGGGACATTTGTATAATAAATATAATGGGCTTTAGCCCCATGTAAAATAGATTATTTGTCGAACCAGCCTTTATACTGGTTAATCCAAACCGAATGAGGGGGAAAACAAATCATTAATTCTGAATCTAAAAAAATCACTCTTCCTCTAACTGAGGAAGTAATAACTGATCTGCAATGCGGAGAAAAAGTTCTTCTAAACGGGTATATATATACTGCCCGTGATGCTGCTCACAAAAGACTAATCCAACTGTTGGATAACAACGAACCTCTCCCCTTTTCCTTACTGAATGAAACTATCTATTATGTAGGACCCACGCCTCCCGCTCCTGGAAAAGTAATCGGCTCTGCCGGACCAACAACTTCAGGCAGGATGGATGTCTATACTCCCAGACTTCTGCAAGAAGGATTAAAAGGTATGATTGGCAAAGGCAATAGAAGTCGGGCAGTAATAGATGCCATGCAAGAAACAGGTGCTGTTTACTTTGTGGCTGTCGGTGGTGCCGGTGCACTGTATGGGCAATGCGTTCTGGAAGCAGAAGTGATAGCCTTCCCGGAACTCGGTGCAGAAGCTGTCTTTCGCATAAAAGTTAAAGATTTTCCCTGCTTTGTTGGTATTGATACTAAGGTGAATGATATATACTCGATAAGTTAATGGTTAATAGTTAATCAGAACTAGTTGTCCGGATTTCTTGTTCTTTTGAATAAAAGAGGCAGACATAAGCCTGCCCCTATTATTTATTACTGCATGCAATGCCTACTTTAAAACCATCATTTTACGGACTTGAGAATTACTCTTAGTCGTTAATTTACAGAAATAAACACCGGAAGCAATCGTTGAATTACTGTTGTTAACACCGTTCCAGGTGACAGTATGATTCCCCTGAGAGTATTCTGTATTGAGCAACGTTCTGACCAATTGTCCTTTCAAATTATATACTTCCACTTTTACAGGGCTTTTTTCAGATAAGTAGAATGAAATGTGAGTGACAGGATTAAATGGATTCGGATAGATGGAAGTTAAACCAGATACCGCAGCGACAGTACTCGGGTCGGAATTCCCGGTTGTATAGTGCTGGAAAATTACACCACCTTCCAAATATTGCAGATTAGCCTGATGTCTCAAATTCTCAAACCAGGCAAAATAATCATTATTGGCATTTATGTTTAACATATTATTGGCTGAAGATACATCCATCAAATTAAGGTATGCTTCAAAAGGAGTCCCCGGAATCTGTGAATTTGTGTAATTATCCGGATCTGTAATAT
>CAYQPF010000194.1:0-8204 GCA_964419225.1 uncultured Candidatus Cloacimonadota bacterium
AATAAAGAATATGGCTGGGCTGATTTTATCAGCGACGATTCCATTGCTTCCCTTCCATGTCAGATCGACGCTTTTACTTGCAATGTTACCAAGAAATGCACATACAGCGATATAAAGGTAACCTTTCTCGAAAACGCGGAATATCTTGATGTCACCTTCGATCATGCCAACAACCGTACCCGTGTCAATATCAAACCGACGGAAGCCGCCAAGCAGGCCAAGTTGCCTGTTACTGTCAAAGGCTATTTTACTTTCGGAAAAATGTCAGCAGGTCTCATGCATCAGACCGAGGGTATCTGGTTCGAATTCACCCTTGATAACAAAGCCAGTCTTGATGCGACCCAGATTGTTCTTATCATAACGGGCGTTGTTGTGCTCGCGCTGCTGATCGCCGGCAGTATCATTCTTCTGCGCCGTCGCAAAAAGAAAATGTCCTGATTGAACAGGGTTGAAATAACTACGCTATCGGATTGATCAAATGAAAAAACCAACAGGCAGGAAGACGCGGCTTCCTGCCTGTTGGTTTTTATCTATATAGCTCAACGTAGTCTGGCTGTCACTAATAGCTTTTGTAATAGTTTTTGCTTTCTATTTTACTAAGTTGCACACTACCTACCGAGAAATTTTCTTTCATTGCTTTAGAACCTTTTCAGCTTTTATGCTTAATAATTTGTTCTGTAGTTAAATTTTTCATATTTTTACTCCAAATCTACGAAGAACTTCAACACCAAATTTATATTGTTTTTCGAAGCTTTGTCCAGCAAGCCAGTCCCTAACTCGCATTGTTTTACTCAAATTAGGGTTAATGCTACTATAATAATCTTGATTCAAGTTCTTCACAAAGGAATAATATTTTTTCTAAAGACCACACATAACTTGTGTTATTCTTTATGAAGTTATTTATCAATTCTACCATTCTTTTCACATTATTTTTCTTTGATAAATTTTCAGAATCTATGTCTTTGATGGATGATAAGTATTGCTCAAATTCATTCGGATAATCTTTTAGAATAATTCCTATTGCTCCAGATCTTTCTTCGGATTTTGTTGATGATAATGCTATGTCAATTAGTTCTTCATATGATAGCTTAGGCAATTGCATTAATGTAATCATATAACCCGAATAACATTGTGCACAGTTCAAAACATTATATATATGACCTTGGTATGTATACTGAATTGCACTTTTGTAAATTTGACCATCAAGTCTCTTATCTGTAAATTTATATGGTATCATACCTTTTCGTTTACAATATTTAATATAATCAGTACGTTCATCAATCACATAGAATAACAATGGTTTACTCATACATGTTCCTCTCTACTTGACAAAATGCCAAATAATCTTCAACCCCAGTTCGGCAATAACTTGCATCTCAACTTTATTAAATACTGATTGCATATTTCCGTATGCCGATGCAGTTATGAAAACGCGGACAAAAGTTTGCCTTCCAGCATATGACAAAAGGAACCTTTCAGACGCTGCTTCCATAAAGGCTTCATAATAGACTGGGCTAAAATTTTAGATATCCTTGTTCTTTCCAAGTTTTTAGTGTCATCTCAGCACTAAATCTAGCAAGTGGTTCGTTACTATTCCGTGAGATATCTCTCAATGTTTTTTGAGCTTTAGTAAGGTTAACATTCATACCAATGCTATGGGCAGCAGCAGTTGCCCTAATACATTCATCATCGAAATCCATTAATTCATTATAGAGTTCTTCTGCCATTTTTTTATCGCTACTAATTTCGTAAAATAATTTCGCAAGTTCTTTCATAGCTTTATTATGTTTTTTAACACCTGCTTTTGTGTACTCACCAAGCATAGAACATAATTCGACATATTTTTTTACATACTCTCTCATTTTATTTTTACTCCAAACTCATATTGTTTTTGAAAATTTTGGCCTGCAAGCCAATCTCGGACTCTGAGTCCATTAGTAAATGATTGAATGCTAGCCACGTTTTATTAGTTAGGTTTCAATTCTAAATGGAGGATTTATATTTTCCTTTTCTTACTAATAGAAAAAACATGTTCATCCCAATATCCATTTTTTATAGTCTCTCCATCAAATTCCTGTACTTTATAAGAAGATAAAAAACCATTTTCGTCATGTTCAAATAAATATTTATTACGCCTTGATATATTTGCACTAAAGTTATAATCCTCAAGCATAACTGTCTGTATCTGTGAATCTTTATATTCATAAGATTCCGATCGAATCTCTTCACATCGATTCTCACCAAAAAACAGGGCAAAAATATACCTGACAATCTTGTTTTGTGAATAAAAACATTCCGAAATGTAATTGATATCAGCGCTGTTATCTTTTAAGTACAAATTATGGTTATAGTGCAGAGAGAGCACGTTATTCGTAGAATAAATAAAAAGTTCTGTTGAAGATATTTGAAACTTACCAAAAATGTTATTCCATTCGCAAACACAAATCAAGCGATTATCACTGTCAAACCAGTATTCGTAATTGTAATTGTTTTCTTTTGGAGGTCTTTTTAAAATCCTTCCTCGGTTACAATTTCCAATTACAACATCAAGCACTGGACTTGGGCAATAATAACCTCGATGAAGAGTTTCACCTCCTTTTGCGTATTCTTTACGACAGACATTCTTGTATGCCGCATCAAATAGTTCGTCGTGTTTTTTACTATACTCCTGCTGTGCCAGAATAAATGTACTTTTCATTTTAACGAAATTGTTAACAATATTATCCATAATCTTACCTCAATATTCCTGATTGATGCGCATAACAAAGAATGCTTATTTTTGACTGCTTAATACTTAATTTGATTGAAAATAAAACTGTAGATTCAGGGTCCAGTTCATTAAGTGTTTTTTTATAAAAGTTCAGTTTAGAAATATGATAATATGGGAAAAAATACAGTCCAGCACCAAACATAAAAGGACTATACAAGAAGGTTAATAATGAAATAAATAGCACATTTCTTTTCTCATCGATTCCCATCAACGACTGACCCATTAAGCCTAATGAAACAACCAGTAAAATGAATGGAATTATATACCATAGAATAAATGACAATTCAAAAACAATATAGCTAAAAATATTCTTAACAATTAACTTAAATGAATTTATAATTGTGACTCTAATTGATTTGTCAGGATTTAAAGCATATGCGCAAATGGAGAAATATAGTAAAATATCTAGCGCCATTCTCAATAATAAAATCATAATTTGGAGAAGCTTTAAAAATTCATATGAAATAGAACTAATTCCTTCAATCCCAGAAGTTAATAGTATGTTTGAAATTACTGATAATGAAACGAAAAAAGGTAATTGAATTAAAAAGATAATGCAACTAAAGTATATAATCCTCTTCAAACTTTTATTATTTAAATATTCAGATTTATCCGCCTTGATTATATTGGCATATGTTTTATATGAATAAATAATCACTAAAGTTGAATACAAAAAATTTGAAAGAACGTTAGCTACGATATTCTGTGAAATTGCGTATAAATCAAAATTTATAAATCCATAAAGTACCAAATAATAAATATATTTTAAGAGAAATGGTAAAATTATACTTAGAAATAATAAAACAAAAAATTCCGATGATAGTTTAATGTAAAATTTATGGCTTTTCTTGAATTGCTCCTTTGATTCAGTTTTTATTTTTGTTGTAAACATATGACCTCCTGCATTTAGTATTCCTACTCTTATTTATAGTGTTTTCATTAATGCAGTTATTATAACTGAATGATTAGTGGTATCTCCTTATTCTTCTTACTTGACTCCAAATATCAATTTGTTACATATGGAATATTGTTTTCGCGCGCAAATTGTTCAGCATAGGAACCTGTTGGACAATATATTGTCAATTTCCCACATCCTTGAAATGCTGTTTTGTCAATAATCTTTACTGAACTCGGCAAACTTACATTTAATAATTGCGCACAGCCATAAAACGCACCAGAGCCAATCTCTCGAACATTTTTTCCCACAAAGCATTTTTCCAGGTTATCAACACCATAAAAAGCTTCATGATCTATGATTGTAACTGTATCAGGTATCTGTAATATTTTCACAGAACTAACATTGCCTGAAGTAATCGAGTATTTTAATAACATAAAAACAAGAGGGCCGATTTTCAGAATAGGCTTTCCTCTGTATTCACTTGGAAAAGTCATTGATTCTGCACAGTCTTTACAATCACTTATAGCATAACCATTCTCATATGGTTCATAATCATAACCCGGTGCAAAAAAGCAGGATTTAATTGCAAAAATAAGTAATACAAAGACAATAATAATTCCTAAAAATTTCAGTATTGATTTCTTTTTCATCGCAATCCTCATGTTAGTATGCCACTAAATAGTTATTAAAATAGTAATTACTCCAACCGACAATCGGTCCCCATAACCAGTATACGCGAACAGATTCGCTCCTAACAGTTCTTCCTGTGTCGCTTGCAATATTGATGTATCATCCGCATTGATAAACCTCCCCACCTGCGGGTCATAGTATCGCGTGAGTAACGAATAAAGTCCTGTCTCTGTGTCATACCGGTATCCGCGGTAAAGGTATGGATTTTTCACGCCGACTGTGTTTGCCAATGTATTCAGGTTTCAAATTATTTACTGTCTCAATTATTTGCATTGGAATTCAACATTTGAACAAAATATTGTTTTTTTTGTTGATCAAAACCAAGTGTAAACCAATCAATTGAAACCTTTAAGTAATCGAGTGATGAACCTTTGCTATGTTTATATGCGTTTTCTAACATACTTAGATATTTCTCATACCCAATCCAGTCATACAAAACTTTGCCAGCATCGAGTTTTTCACCTATGAATTTTTCTGGCAAATTTTCAATTATTCTTTCTAATACTGGAATTGCCTTTGGGTCGCGAAAATAACCAACAGCTCGGATGTATGAAGTGTCTGGAATAATGCTCAATTCATTTATTATAATATTTTTTGCTATTTCTAATTCATCACCTTTGAGTTTTCCCCAGACGGTTGTATCTTCTTCTCCACGACTGCGAATCCAAGTACTTCCTGTAACATATTGGTGTAAAAATAATTTAAAATCATCCGACTGATTTTGAATTTTTAATAAACAAGCTGATAGTTCTTCGTTAGGCATTGTTCTTTGCATTCAATCCCCTCCTACTTAATCATCTTAAATCCATTTTCGATGATTTTATAACCTTTTAAGATTAAATATGATATTTCTCGCAGTATTGAAGATTCTTCCGGGTACAATAGATATGGTCTGCCAGGATCCGTTCCGGGGATTGGCTTGTTCTTGCCTTGTGCCGTTCGATGGTTTCGATCAGATCCACTGATTAAATCATTCTCAATTGTTTTATTTCATATGTTCCATTTAAATTGTTTACCCTAAAAGCTTTTTTATTTCACATAAATATTCTTTTCTAAAGGTTAAAATAAACGTATTGTGATTTTTTGCATCAGGAGCATTTTCAATCAGACAATTCAAATGTGTCCATGAACTTAAAAGGTTGTTTGAATCAACATAGACATTTTTTTCAATTATGTCACGAAGATGATTGAATTGTCCCTCTTTTAAAACATATAAAAACCTTCTCTCATATACAGTACTCGTCCAATCGTTTATAATGTCACTTAAGACTTTTTTATCAGATATTTTTGCATATACTTCTGGCTGTTTTTTTACAAAGAACTTTTTGCTATCTCCTTCAAAATGAATGGGACTGCAATTATGAATCATTTCTAAAACACAATTAATGTTATCGGGAAAGCCGGATGCTTTAAATATCAATTCATTATTTAGGAAAACATTCACAAGAATATTATATACAATATTGCAGCTTACATTATCATCCGAAGAAATCAATATTGTACATTCTTCTCCATCAAGAGTAGGAATTTCAAATTCACTAGAAAGTTCATACAAAACATCTAACATATCATTTCCCCCATGTCTTTGGATTAACATTCCATATTGACTTTTTCCAGATAACAAATTGCTTTCCGCCTAATTTCACTTCAACTTGAATATGGAAAAACCATTCATTGTATTTGGGATGAGGAGCATGTAGCATAATAATCAGTATATTTGAAATAACAATTCCAAATACATTTCCACCAGTATTTGGTCCTATTGCTTTAAGTGAAAACTTTGTTTTTTCAATTTGTTGAATCGCTTTAAGTAAATTCGGTGCGTATTTGAACATAAAAGATGGTCCGAGTACTGCTCCAATTACGCCTCCAAGCGCAGCAAACGCAATTGTAATTGCTGCGGTTGTCTTTTTATCGATTGGGACAAAAAGACCTACTACTTTACATACGACATATGCTAATGTTCCAAAAACCGCTGCTCCAACTACACCACAGATTAGACGGTCAAGCCACATTCCGGTGGAATCAGAATACATCACCGGATTATTCCCACAATACGCGAACAGATTCGCTCCTAACAGTTCTTCCTGTGTCTCTTGCAGTATCTCTGTATCATCCGCATTCAGCATGCGGCATGTTTCTGGATCATAGTAACGGCTGGTTACATAATAAAGTCCTGTCTCGGTATCGAAATAATACCCTCTGTAGCGGAACGGATTCGACTGTCCCAATGAAGTTGCCAAGGTGCCTGTGGTGGAAAGGATCTTTCCCCATGCGTTATAAGTGTATTCTACTACCATCGTACCGGTCGAGTCAATCAATCCGGTCACATCGCCCTGGAGGTTGGTGACATAGTAGTATTCGTTGCCGTTTCTAATTTTTTATTCTTCTTATGTATTCGGGGTTCGAAGTCTCTGCTGTTTCAATTATTTGTATTGCAATTCAACAGTTGCATAAAATACTCTTTTTTTCTGCATCAAAACCGCTTGTAAACTCCTCTATTGAAATTTCTAAATAATCATGCATTTCACCTTTCCGTTGTAGGTCTTGTCCAAACTTCGTTTTCATTAAACTTGAATAAAAGGCTATTTTCTATTTTATTCATCGTTGCAGGCTGTCTTCCCGCTTCCCACGAGTCTGTCCATGATTAAAATATTTTCTTAAAAAATAATTAATAATAGATTTTATGAATTTGCTAGATATAATTTTGTGACCTTCTCACAAACATCTAATAAATAGATATTTTTATTACAATTACTAATCTCAAAAACCTCGCTGTCTGAATTAATATTAATACAAAGGATGCTGTTCTCATTTGAATAATTAATAATCTTGTTTATATCTGTTTTGTCCTCAAAAACAAAAGATATTTGCGGATTAAGAAACGATATCGAAATATCCCCTTCGTTAAAGGATTCAATATATTTTAATATAATTTCATAATCCTCATTATGTTCTGTGTACAAATATAATACAGGTAGCTCTTTTACAACAAATTTATATTTATATTTATCAACAAAAATAAAATTTTCACTAATTATTTGAGATAATACCTCTTCTATTGAAGCACCCAGACCATTGATTACAATAAAATACTTAACCTTACTGATAGCGAAAATTTCATTGATCTTGGTTAAAACTTTTTGCTTTTCATAAATATTTTCTTTGTAGAAGCTAATCAATATTTTATTTTTATTATTATTGTACAAATTAATTGATATCATACTTATATATTCCTTCCTAATCGTATTCGCCATTTGAATGAAAATACTTCTACTTGTAAATGGAGGTATTTATGAGGACTCATTGGATTGTTTAGATGAGGTAAATGTAGCATAATGCGAACTTTATTCATAATAACTATTCCACCAAGATTTTCTCCTTTTGGCTTTATAAACTTTGTAGTTCGTCTTATTTCTTTTAACCAGCTTATCAATTTTGGTAATGCATTGCTAATGATAGATGGCCCGAATAATCCACCTAATACACCCCCTATAGTTGCAAATATTGCAGTTACTCCCCATTTTAAATCACTTGGTAAATTAAAAAGGTCAGCAATTAAGTATGCAATAGTTCCAAAAATTGCAGCACCCGCCGCGATTGATATTGCTCTTACCCAAAAATAACCAGAATTATCAATATACATCACAGGATTATTCCCACAGTACGCGAACAGATTCGCTCCTAACAGTTCTTCCTGTGTCGCTTGCAATATTGATGTATCGTCCGCATTCAACATGCGACAAGTTTCAGGGTTATAATACCTGCTCTGCAGATAATAAAGCCCGGTCTCGGTATCGAAATAATACCCTCTGTAGCGGAACGGATTCGCCTGTCCCAATGAAG
>CAYQPF010000195.1:0-8168 GCA_964419225.1 uncultured Candidatus Cloacimonadota bacterium
TTAGCACCAGCCTGAGCAGCTTCTTCATAATACTCTTCAATTTTCTCTAACTCACTATTCTTTAAAATAACTTTAGCAGCTCTGCCTTCATAGACAATTTTCACCGTGATTTCGTCTTTAACAGATTCCGTCATCGTATAGGCATCCACAACTTTACCAAACACATCCAGTGTAGCATCAATGGGTGTGCCGGTAAACCCGACAAAGGTCGCATTGGGTAAGGAATCATGAAGATACTTGGCGAAACCATAAGTCTTCTTCACCCCTTCGGTGGTTACAGCAATCTTCTGATCAAGATTTACCTGACTGCGATGTGCCTCATCGGAAATACAAATCACGTTAGACCTGTCTGTTAATAATTCTGTATCTTCTGTAAATTTATGGATGGTTGTCAGGAATACCCCTCCGCTTTGTCTGTCCTGAAGCAATTCCCGCAAATGAGAACGGCTTTCGACACTGATAATGGTACTATCGCCCACAAAATGCTTGGCATTGGTAAATTGTCCTGATAGCTGATCATCTAAATCTGTACGGTCTGTTATCAGAACAATGGTTGGACTCGCGAAATATTCGCTTTTCATCAGCAACCGCGTTAAATAAAGCATAGTAAAACTCTTTCCGCAACCGGTTGCCCCAAAGTAAGTGCCTCCCTTTCCATCACCATAAGGCTTTTGTGCTTTCTTGACATTTTCATATAAACAGCGGGCTGCATAATACTGCGGGTAACGACAGACTATTTTCTCATTCTTTTTGGAACTGTCCGGAAAATATATGTAGTTTCTGATAATATCACGCAAGCGGTCATGTTGAAACATTCCCTGAATAAGAGTATATATGCTTTCAATGCCATCCACATCTTTTGCCAAGCCTGCCACTCTTCTCCAGGCATAGAAGTATTCATAAGGTGCAAAAAAGGAACCTGCTTTGTTATTTACTCCATCGCTGACCACACAAAAAGCATTGTATTTGAATAACTCCGGGATGTCCCGCCGATAACGTACAGTTAGCTGCACAAAGGCATCGAAAATAGTTGCTTCCTCTCTTATGGCACTCTTAAACTCAAGTACCACCAGAGGTAATCCGTTCACATATATAATCCCATCCGGAATTCGCTTCTCACTTCCCATTATTTCCAACTGATTCACAAATTTATAAATATTATGATCGTGTTCATAATCAGGTTCTTCTTCCGCTACAATATTAATCACTTCTGATTCTGAGGGGATTCTATGCTTTGTTAAGCCCTTGTAATCGATAAGCTGAATGTAAATATCTTTATGATTATGGTTTTCGCGTTTAAGAATAAAACCGTCTGAGAGCATCCGCATAAAGGTTTTGTTACTCTCATACAGATCTGAGGCAGGTAGGGTTTTTAAGCGTAATATTATGGACTTCACTTCTGCCGGAGTAATTCCTTCAGCTTTGTATTGAGTCATTAAAAAACTTTGTAAATCCTCTTCAATCAAGACTTCATCTGTCTGGCGTTTGATCTTTTCACCTAATACATGAGTATAATATTCCTGAGCCAAAAGCTCTTTAAAAGATTGTTCCAATTTCGCTTCTGTGAATTTCATATTCCTCTACACCTTTTCTGTTACTATTCTCTTTTCCGAATTCAAGTTAAATAAGAAATCGTTATAAATCAAGGAGTTAGAATGCTGGGTATAATAATTAATAATTAAATCAACTACCATCTGTTTATTCCGCCTCTATCAATAAATTAAAAGTATTCCAAACTTACTCAAAATATTTATCTCTTCTTTTATTAAAAGCAGGCATAGCACCTTCTAAAACCTCAACTATTTTTTTGTTTACTTCTCGATCTTCAATACTACCTGAGACAACTGAAAACTCGTAGTTTTTTTCTTTATCCAAATTAACAAAAATTATCTGCTCAGCATCAGCAACTACTGCTAAATTGGGGTTATGCGTAACCATAATGATTTGTCGTTTAGATTTTGCAGATCGTATAAATGGCACTAGAATTTTAGCAACACTATGATTATCGAGATTATCTTCAGGCTGATCAATAATTAGTGGTATATCATTCTTGTCGAGTAATAGATAAAATACCAAAAGCAATGCACCTCTTTCTCCAGGAGAAAGCTGATCAAGACCTTTATTATTTTGTTTCAATTGAAAGTTGTAATCAATAAAGTCGAGGCTGAACAAGTATTTGTAAAGCGGTAAGATGTTTGATACTTGATCTTCTATTACTCGTTCAGTATTATTTTGTTTGTCTCGCTTATCATATCTAAGTGAATCTAATATAGTATCCAAAAAATCAACCACTGAGTCCTCATCATCAAAATTTACAACAGATGCAAATTCGTTTAATTTTTTGTCTGCACCTTCTATTGAATGGTATGTCCCCGCCTTGCTGTGATTAATGAAATTAAAGAAATCATTATTGAATTTTGTGTTTTTTACCAATGCCGCATCTATATCTATTTTATAATCTTTCAAGATATCAGAATTACTATCAATAATTGTATTAAGACGACTTTTCGTTTCTTTATAGATTGCTATGACTTCTTGTTTAAGTTTAAAAATGTTGCGAACATATTTATTTCTGTTATCATAAAGTTCAGTCAAGCGGTGGTTGAGTTCTTTTGCTATAAATTCTAATTCTTTTTCATAAAATTTGATTGTATTAAATGTCTCAGCAGATCCAATGATTTTTTTCTGTTCATCATCCCATATTTTTTTTGAAGCAAGAAAGTCTTGATACTTTTTTTGCTCAGAATCCAACTTGTTTTTTTCATTTTGGATTTGATTTTGTTTTTCATCTATTTGCATAGGTAGTGTTTTACTTTCAGTATTAGAATCTGATACAATGAGTAGAGCATCAATTGTCTTCAGCTTCTTTTCTAATTCTAAAATCACATTTTCCAACTGCAAAAAATCTATATTAATGGATACAATTTGTTCAATACTTAGTTGAAAAGAAGCCAATACTTCTTTTTTTGATGAGATGAACTTCATTAAATCTAAAACTTTAAGTTCAATTTCTTTCTTAACATCATATAAGGTTTTAAGATTTATTGTAATTTCACCTTTCTCTTTTTGCTTCACTTTTAATTCCAACTCCAATACATCCAGCTCGTTTTGTAAGTTATTGATTACAGTTATTATTACCTCACTGTGCCTTTTCTTTTCTGGATCATCATTAGGATTAGATACAATTTCAGGTTCTATTAGTGCTTTAAGTTCATCTTCCCTTTGTTTCAACATATTTTCAATTTCTATTATATAAGCAGGAGTTTTTTTATGTTCAAGTTTTATAATCTGAAGATTAAGTGATTCGATTTCACTATTTAAGCTTTTTACTTCTGTTTCAATAATACTTTTTTTCTTATTCAATAATTCCTCAAAGCTCAGTGTGCCTAATTTGGCAGCTTCTTCAATATGTGAAAATACAACTTTTTCAATCTCTCTTTGGAATTCTGTGACAGAACTTATCTCATTTGTCAATCTTTCAAACTGACCTTGTGGTAAGTATTTCACTCTCTTTGAAAGTGAATTTTCAACATTAATATTCAAACCCTTAGAATTTTCATATCCATTTTCCCACATAAGTGTTGCTATGAAATTATTTGCAATCCTGCCATTTTTCTCACAGAATTTTTTTGCATTGAGAAATGAAAAATCATCGTTGTTATGATAATTCGCACAAAGTGATAAGATATCAGCAATTGCACTTTTCCCACTACCCTTATGTCCAATGACTGCTATCAATTCTTTATTAAGGGGTATTGAAACATTGTGAAACCACTTTCCAAATTTATAATCATAACCATCAATTGATTTAATCGTTAATTCTTTAATATATTTTGTACGGTTTTTTGATACACGATTGAATATTTCTGGTTTTTCTCCAACATATACGCGTTCCTCAGGTTCATTCAAAACTTGCATTAAGCCATCAAATGTAGGATCAGCTTTTATCCAAGTTAAACAATTTCCGATTCTGTCCTTTTCAGTTGAATTTGAATAATAGTGTGCATCGCTACAATCTAGCAGAAGATCATTTACAGCTTGCTCTTTTAATCTTTTCTTAGCTCTATTAAATTTTGTAATATCCTCGGATGCAGTAAATATTAAATCTGCTCTATTAATAATTGTTTTTTTAGAAGCGATCGAAGAATCTGACCATTTTAACTCATCCCACTCTGTTTTCCCAATAGCAATTAAATATTTTCCTTTGAAACAATCCTTTTTTAGAGAATGAAATATTTGGTCTTCTTTGACATTAAGATTATTGAAGCCTTCTTCAAGGTCTGATCCATACTTAACTAACTCACTTGGGGGTACACTACTTTTTATTGAAGCACCTAACTCTGTTACACTTGTTAATGTAATTGCTCTATCCCATGGAACACCAGTTTCAAGCATATAGCTTTGTTCTAATGTATTAAGAAACTGGCTTTTAATCGTTTCTATCGATAATTCATTTGAAAAGATTACGTGAAGATTAATACGTTTTAGTTTTTCGAAACATATTCCAGCAAATTTTTCAATCCTAAATTCAATAACTGGAAATAGAATAACATTGGCAATTCTATTATTATTCTTTTGCTCATCTAATAGTTTTTCGTAACCATCAAGAAATAAATAATCATTTATACCAAGAACAGCAAACTCTTCAGGTAAATTTTCAATTTCAGTTAAATATTTGTTCCAAGTTTCATCATCATTACTACCAAAACATTGACATATTGAACTTGGCGTATGTACGTGTAAATCCCATTTCCTCCACTCAGCTCCTCTTTGTAAATTGGTCATGATATTTATCCCTCCATTAAAGCTTTGTTTTTATTTGTGCCACAGCTTGAGGCACAATTACAAACTGCTATTTGACTCCCTTAAATTAATTCATTTATCTACTCTTCTTCTAATGTGGCGACATTCTTAATTGTAATTGATTCAATCATACTAATCTCCTATTGTTGCAAGCCTAGCAAGGAGCAAATCCATCAGTTTGTTATAAATTGAAATTTCTTTTGTCAATACTTCCTTATTATTAATTATTATTTTTAAGTTTGATTGTTCTATCTCTTTTTTAATAGGTTGCAACATAGGAATTTTCTCAATAAAATCTTTACTTAAGTTCTCTTGTGCTCCACCAATTGCTTGACTACTTATGTATGATTGATTATATAGTAAGTGAAAATACAAATATGCTGAGTTATGTGGATTATCACAAATCATTCCACAACACGCTTGGTTTGTAGTTGCTTCCACTTTCAATATGCCAATATCTCCTGCATTAACTCCATACATTGACATTAATACAGTATCCTTAGGAAGCAACTTGGCAGAACTTTCTTTTAGTCCTTTCAACGAAATAAATTCTTCTGTACCAATTATTATGTTATTACTTATCTCCCCTGTTTTTAACCATGCTATATCTTTACTATTCCAATATTCAACATTGTCTCTACTTGGAGTTCCACCAGATTTCATATCACGACAAAATTCTTTAACACTTATGACATTCCATCCCTTTGGAATCTCACCCAATTCGCTTTCTACCATTTCTCCACCATTACTTTTATATGGTTTTCCGGTTTCATCTGGAAACTCAAAATCAACAAACCATTGCTTATATATTGCTTGGGCAGTATCTTCCAGTTTGGCAATTAGTTGATTATTAAGAGCAATACGATCCTGTATTATTTTGTACTCTGCTACAATTTCTCGTTGTTTCTCTATAGAAGGAATAGGTACCTGCATATTACACATTTCTTCCCAACTAAAGATTTCTCTTACACTCCCATAAGACATATAACGAGCATAACGATCAAACTCAGGACGTCTAAACCACATCATTAGATATTGTGGTAATAACTTATTCTCGTCAATTACCTCAAAAACTGTATAAGCTTGTGAAACTAACCCCTCATTATAATCTTCTAATAAAGCAACACCAATTTTGTCTCCACGCCTTGAAGTATCAGGGATATAAGTAAATTGATTTCTCTTTACAATTCTATATGTAGTAAAGTCAGTCCCTACTGTGTTAGCTATTGACTTCATAAAAACTTTCGAGACTGAGACTCCTAGCAAATTCTCTTCCTTTGCTTCTATATTTCGATTATCAACAATTTGAATATAATTACCCAGTTTTTTATAATTTGATTTCATAACCCAATTCTTCAAAAACCTTTAGTAAATCGTTTTTGGACTTTGCTTCTGCTTTTAGTAATTTTGTTATTTCACTCTGTAATATCTTCATTTTTTCGTCAAAATCTATGTTTTCGTCAAGGTTCACAAATTCTATGTATTTACTCGGTACTAACGAAAAATCTTTCTTTTCTATTTCTGCAACTGAAGCAGAATAACAGAACTCTGGAACATTTTCTATAACCTTCGTCTGCCATTTATGGTAGTTACTGGCAATTTTTTTTATTTCAGTATCAGTAAATTGTGTAAATTTCTTCTCGAAGGGTTCTCCCATCTGCCTTAAATCCATGAACAAAACCTCTCTTTCCCGATTACGGAAATGACGGCTTTCTTCTCCAATCTTCCTTTCCTGTGCTTTCTTGTTCTTATTGAGTATCCATAATGTAACGCTTATGTCAGTGGTATAAAACAAATTGCGTGGCAATACCAATATTGCTTCCACTAGATTGTTTTCAATCAGCTTCCGGCGGATTTTGTATTCTTCACCACCTCCGCTCAAAGCTCCGTTAGCCAGAATAAAACCTGCTACTCCGTTTTCAGAAAGCTTGGAAACCATGTTCAGAATCCAGCCATAGTTAGCATTACTCTTGGGTGGAACTTCATAACCTCTCCAGCGTGGATCATCCAGTAATTCATTTACTCCCCGCCAGTCTTTTTGATTGAAAGGAGGATTAGCCATGATGTAATCGGCTTTCAGGTCTTTATGCTGGTCATCTCCAAAAGTATCTGCTGCTTTCTCTCCCAAATTACCTGAAATGCCCCGAATAGCAAGATTCATCTTCGCCAGTTTGTAGGTGGTATTAGTGTATTCCTGACCGTATATTGATATTTCTTTCTTATTTCCGTGATGACTTTCGATAAACTTTATCGATTGAACAAACATCCCGCCCGACCCACATGCCGGATCGTAAATAATGCCCCGATAGGGTTCTATCATTTCTGCAATCAGATTTACTATGCTTTTGGGAGTATAGAACTCACCCTTTCCTTTGCCTTCTGCTAAAGCGAATTTGGAAAGGAAGTACTCATATACACGTCCTACTATATCCTGTTGTTTGTCTTTGACAGTATTGATATTGCTGATCTCGTCAATGAGTGATGCCAGTTTGGTTGTATCGAGTCCAAGACGTGAAAAGTAATTGTCCGGTAAAGCACCTTTCAGAGATTTATTGTCCTTTTCAATGGTATGCAGGGCGGTATCTATTATTAAAGCTAAATCACTTTGTTTGGCTTTTTGCTTGATATAACTCCACCGTGAAATCTCTTCCAGAAAGAACACATTACTCATATTGTAAAAATCAGGCATTTCAAGATATTTAGATTTTCCCTCGTCAATCAGCTTCTGCCGGTGTTCTTCAAACTTATCACTGGCAAACTTCAGGAAGATTAATCCCAATACCACATGCTTATATTCAGCAGGTTCGACACTTCCTCTCAGTTTATTGGCTGCTTCCCACAAACTAACTTCTATACTTTTTTCTGTTATCTTCTTTGCCATTAACTTTAATCTCCAACTTTCATTACTTCATCCTATATAAATGCTACTTTTTATTTTGCATTTAATCACTGGATAAATATTTGTCAATTGAAATCATATCATCAATTGTTATAGACTAAATACTCATATTGCTTTCGCTGTTTAAACTTGACAATTATAGCAAAATAAAATAACCAAAGATAGGTATTTAAACAGGAGGAAAAAATATGACTTTAAGAGAGGAAATACTCAGAGAATTTCAATTAATGCAGGAAGCAGCTTTAGCTACATGTATGGGAGATCAGCCTTTTGTCCGTCCGATAACTTTGATATATTTGGACGATAAATTCTATCTGGCGACAGGTGCAAATGACAATAAAATGAAACAAATCAAAACCTGTCCAAATATTGAATTTTATATTACCAATAAGAAGGAAAATGGAACAGCCTTTACCAGAGCACGCGGTAAAGCTGTTATTGTGGAAGACCTCGAAACGAAGTATAT
>CAYQPF010000196.1:0-7940 GCA_964419225.1 uncultured Candidatus Cloacimonadota bacterium
GTCCCGAGGATTCTACTTAAAATAATATTCTGGAGAAAGAGGTTCACTATTATTAGCAATGCAATACAGCCGGCTATTATATTAACTAAAGTCATGTTTGATAATATTGCATAAGTAGCGAAAAGACCTGTAAACATAACCGAAGGTAAGTAGAGTCTAAAAATTTTCTTTAAGTCTAATGTTTTCATAATGTTTGTTTTAGCAAGTTGATATTATTTATATGTTTCTCTTTATCGATTAATCATTGCACATATCGTTTCAGTGATATAGTCCGTTTTAATGTACGATGACACCTGTTAGCGAGTCGTTGAGTTGTTCCATTATTTCAGAGTCTTTATTATATTGCTTTCAAGTAGTGATTTCATCTGCGTAATAGCAACTTTATTGAGTTGAATAAGTCGTTTTCTTTGAGGTAAGCACTGACGGATAAGCAGAGAACTTATACTTTCCAGATTACAACCTATTTGTGCCGGCTTCTCGTCCAATTACCCCGAATTCGGTGTAATTAAAAACAGGGTTATTGATTTTCTCCCATACACCCAAATACTCCAATGTATTTTTTATTAGTTATCCACTTCCCGATTAGTCCACTGCCCTCATTGAATCCGGTTGTCATATCAGTCAAACTGATATAGTCGGTTTCTTTTGGCGGATAACAGTTATCGAAGATTCTTTGACTAATAATACTCTTCCTTTTGCCATATTTTCCTGTTTATTTATCTGTTTCAGCGTTACACTGCAATGAGCGCTAATGTTCTTATATGCGTATAAAATATCCATCAAGCCCTCCATAACCCGAGGTTTAGTGGTGCTTTTGTATATAATTTTCTTAATAAATCGTCTGCTAAATGTGGCTTGGAATCTAAAGCTGGGCTTGAATTCGGCTGTGCTCTCTCTGCTATCAAATCAAACCAAAGCAATTCAAACCAACCAAATCTCCCCTCGTAACCTTTTGGCATTCAAATATAAATAAAATTTTACACACTAATAAATGAAAATAATATATTTTACTTCACAGTCATCAAAAAAATGGTTTTTAAGATATTCGTAGGACTAATTAGCCAGATGGAGTGAGCTGGCAGAAGATAGACACACAGTCAGAATTGTTTAGTGCATAAAACTCAAGCGCAGACAAGGCAATGGGGGCATATCAGCCGGAGGGAGTGAAACGACTGAGGATGGACAATGCCCCCATTGCCTTGGATGCGCTTGCAGGTACTGTTCGTAGCTAAATACTACTGAATATCAACACAGTGCAATTATCCAACAGAAGGCTTAGTCAGCGACCAGTGGCTGTGGATTATTTTCCACTTGTTGTTTTCTTCCAGCCTGTACACCTCTGTGCAGTTCTCTTTCCAGAGCGTTTCACCTGAGTATGAGTGCAGATTGTAGGTCAGAACGGCCATAGTATCGGTTTGTTGAACAACAGGATTTATAATTTCGAACTTATCCATTTTTACCTTTCCACGCATGCTTTCATACAACTCCTTTATCTTGTCCCAACCGTCGAGCCGCCTTTCAATGGCAGGGTCGAAATAAGTGAAGTCCCTCGAATAAAGATCGAGATAGGGAGAGGGATCGCCATTGTGCCATGCTTCAAGAGCTTCTGTCTCTAAAGCAATGATTGTTTGAGCAATAGTAAGTTTGTCCATATTATTTTAATTGAAATTGATGATTAAAATTTGATTTAACTTGACGATTGAACTATGGGTGGTTACCACTTTGCGTTGAGAAATCCGATGGCAGACGAAATGTTGACTTATACAGACTAATTTTTCTTCGCGGTCCAATTTAATCTATTATCACATTTATTCCTTGCTCCGTAAGTTTTCTTAAACCAGCTTTAAAAGTCTCTATTTCTTCTATAGAGTGTTTGTGGAAACTTGTTACTTCTCCTATGACTTTAAATGGTTGTTCTGAACGATAGGACATTGTTGGGTTTCCCGGAAATTTTTTGTCTGTAACATTTGGGTCATTTTCAACTTCACCTGTCGCCTCTACCAAATAAATCCTTTCTATTCCGTCACCTTTTGCCAATTCAGCACCCAATAATGCTGTATTTAAAGTTGCAGAAACGTATACGTGCTTTAATGCTCTATTATCATAGTTGGATTGAAATCCCACCTGTATTAGTTCGCCAATTTTAAGGTCTGCCTTAGTACCGTGAAAATAAGTCTGTTTGAATGGTGTAGGAATGTGACTGACTGTACTCTGTTTCATTGTCATCTATTGTTTTTTGAATTACAAGATTTTGTATAACTGTGTCGTTTACAATAACGGCTGACGTTTTTGCGGTATGGTTAGTTGCCTGTTTCGAAGCACTTTACCGGCAATTAACCATATCGCTCGTTGGCAACCGTAAATTATTCTTTTTCAATATTTTCAACTTCCTCAATCTCCTTATTTAGCTTTTTAAATCTTTCGTATATTGAAAATTTAAAAGTATAATAAATCGATAAAAAAAAGACAAGAACAATCAATAAAAACAAGACAATCGTCTCATTGTTAATGATTGGCTTCTGAATTAGCATACAGAATATTCCAATTATAGCCACTGGCATTAAAACATATTTTATCCTTGTCGTTTTAATCTTATATTTTTCAAGTTCAGCAACTCCTTTTTTTATAGATAAAATTGCATTTGAAAAATCTAACTTACGAATCAGCAAAAAATATTTTATATCCCAAATGTATGAAAGTATATATACAGCTAAAAAAAGACTTAGTCCGATATAAAAACTGACAGTAAAGTAAAATTTGACATCCATAACTACCAAAAGGATGAAAAGAATTACAGGTGAAAATACATTAAAGCCTGCTTTAATTTTTATCCAATTAAATCGTCGTTCAGGTTTGGATATTAAAATTCGTTTTAAGATTTCTTTATTTAAACGTGTGTTATCTGAGAGTTTTTTATCGTATTCTTTCCAGATATTTTCTAATTCTATAAATTCCATGATTTTTTTAATTTTTTGAAATAACTAAATTCCTAATCTGTTCTTTAATCCGGCTAATTCTTGTCCCAACATTTGTTTTTGAAATACCGATTATTTCTGATATTTCATCATGAGAATTGCCGTCTAAATAGAGCAAAATGATAGCTTTATTAATTTCCTCTAATTCATCAATGCAATTGTACAATATTTCTAATTCTGATGAATTGTCTTGTTCAATAAGCCATGGTCGGATCTCTTCATTTCGGAAATCATTTATTGAATAGAATAAAGAATTGTTTTTCCTATTACGCTTATAATTCATTGATACATTCAAAGCTACCCGATAAATCCATGTAGATATTTTTGAATCCCCATTGAAGTTTTTAAATGATTTCCATAATTCAAGAATTATATCATTAATTAAGTCTTCTTTATCCTGCTCGATCTTTGTATAAACTCTTGAAATTTTCAAAATAATTCCAATATTCTTTTCAAGAATATTCAAGAATTGGTCTTTATTATCTATCATCTATTCATTCTGTTACTTTTTGGTTATTAAATCAATCGAGTAGTGTACACTTATAATCAAATTAGTAACATTAGGTGTCAAAAAATCACAGGGTAGAGTGTCTTTTTTTTTATGGTTGCCAGCGGTCCGAGTATATGATTAGGTGCAGATTGCGGGTTGATTTTCTGTCGAAAAGCGCTGAAACCGCACTTAATTATATACGTTGTATGAGCTGAGTTTTATTTGTCGTCTTCTTATTATCAAAGTTTTATACCGAAATCATGATATGTAAATGTTCCACTTCCGTGTTTTAATTTCCCCTATTATCTATTACTCTCCCTCTTGTTAACCTTGCCCCCATGTTTTATACACGATGTTGACAGCTGGGCCTATTAATCTAAAGACAAATTTCGTGTTCTTATTTTTGTCCAATTATCGGTTATGACAAAACTTTTATCAATTTCATCAACAATATCAACTAACATACTAAATGGCATTGAAAGTGTCATTATATCTTTAGGCAACCTTGCTCTGGCTGAAATATCGTGCATTCCCCAAACGGCTTTCTTTTGGCCTTCCTGAATTAATTTCATGGGTTTGGTAAATATTGAACCACAACCGGAATTAAATCCTGTTATAACAAGATTATCTGATAGCGGTGAATTATAGTGCAGCAAATATACTAATCCGCTTAATTCATCAGGTGATGCAAAGAAAACAACAAGTATAGGAGTTTCATTTTCTTTGAATTTATCAAGGGGCTTAAATATGGTGACTTTGTTATTTTTCTTTGTCGGGATGAAGGATGCCACAAATTCTTTTGCCTGATTCCGAGTTTTAATAAATCTTTCTCCAGTTCTCCCAAACACATTTCCATCTGATAAAAAGCTTTCAATTCCTTCAAAAATCCAATCTTTATATCCCAGATAAAATGCAGAACATTCCCATCCAGTGGAATGTTCATCTATTGCCACAGTTTGACCTTTGGCACTTGAAAAAATTAAAGGAATAACACATCCATTTCCTTTTTTTGGAAACCTTTTTGAATTTTCAGGTATTATATCCGAAAACATTATACCAACCGGAAAGTATTTTAATCCAAGATTCTCTTTTAGCTTAATGCCTATCTGCTTCGTATTCATAAAGCTATTTTTTAAACTTATAAAATGGGACAATAAGGGTTGCAAGAAGCATAAGCATATTTATACCACCGAATATATCTTCTCTGCTTTTGATTATAATGTATTCAGGAATGTTTTGCATGATTTCTTTTTGATGAATTGCAATCGCTGTTGCTTTCTCCGCTAGCAATACAATATTAATTGAGTTTACAACTACTAATACAACTAATAGTTGAACAAGCGAGACCCAAACATTACTAAAAAACCCATAATACCTCCAACTAAGGAAAATTGCAGCAACCAGGATAAGGCAAACGCCTGGAATGATTAAAACAAAAGTAATCTTAGAGATAAATAGCCGTTGCCAGTAAATTGAATCAACCGAAGGAGTTTCTCCTAAGGCAATATTCATTACAACGAATGAAAAAATGCTTCCTAAACACAATATGAAGCCAAGAATTGAAAGTAAATGGTATGTTTTATACCAAAAAACATTTTTATTAGTTTTTGTTTCCATTGCTTAAATATTTTTTTTTGCAAAGGAAAGAACTACTTTAAACATAATGATTACCCTAGGATAATAAATCATTTAATCAATATTTTTCGTCTGATTCTACTTAATGATTGGGGTGTAACTCCAACAAATGAAGCAATGTAATACTGAGGAATCCTTTGTTGAATATGTTTGTAAAATTTTAAAAAATTCAAATAGCGTTCTTCAGCACTATCGGTATGTATGGATACAATATGTTTGATTGCTTTTGTAAAAATACCTTCTATTAATAACCGTCCAAATCGTTCTCCAAATTGTACTTTAGTATAAAACTGCTGCATGTTTTCGTATGAGATGGCGTAAATAATTGAATTTTCTAAAGCAATAATTGTCTTGCGTGAAGCCTTTTTATCAATAAAACTTTCATAGTCGCAGATAAACTCATTTTCAGAACTGAAATAAATTGTTTCCTCTTGCCCCTCATTATTAATGTAATGCCTAAAAAGTCCTTGTTCAATAAATGCAAAATATTTACAAACTTCTCCTGCTTTCAAAAAATATTCGTGTTTCTTTATTTCTCTTTTGATGAAATATTGTTCGATTACAGAAATATCTGTATCAGATAAACATACATATTTCTCAATTGCATCATATAACTTTTTCATCATTTTCAAAGGATTTTATTCTAAGTATTTGTCCCAGCCTTGCTGCCAACATTCTCGCGTGTTAGCGGGTCGTTGTTTTTTTCGACTATTGTTGGTACTGATGATCAGGAACGTTAAACATCCATCGAATTCCAAACCTATCAAGACATACCCCCCAGTATCCCCAAAACTCATCATGAGGTGCAACACAGTCAGTACCTCCTTGAGAAAGTGCATTATATATTCTATCTGCTTCCTCTTTTGTATCAGGTTCTAAACTAATGGTTGTGTTATTTCCGATAACTAATTTGTGCCCCATGCTTTCAAGCATATCTGTTCCCATAATGTTTGTACCTCCTAAAATAGGCAGAGACACATGCATTACCATTTTTTTCTCCGCATCTGTAAGTTGTGGCATACTGTCTTGTTGTGGTATATCACCCATTCTCATAATAGGTGAGGCCCAATCTGTTTTAAAAACCGATTTGTAGAAGTTAAATGCTTCTTCCGCGTTGCCTTGAAAATTCAAGTATATATTTGTTTTTGCCATAATTCTGTTTAATTATTTGAGTAAATCCTATTTTTAGTTCGGTTATTCGGTTGGAAATTTCATAAGGCTCTATTCCTCATGCATTTAGTCCATTAGATAAAATGCTATTTACTTCTTCAATGCTGTCTACAGATAAGGAAAAGTTATTCTATGCGTCAGGAATATTAGTTTCTACTAAACGCTTTAATTTATCTAACGATTCTTGCCAACCTAAATAACACATTTCAGTTGGTATTGCATCAGGAATACCTTCCTGTGTTGCGATTAATTCTGTACCACATATAACCCTTTTCAGTTCAATGGTTGTAATCATTTTACCTGGCAAATTAGGGTCGTCAAATTGGTCAGTATATTTTAAAAGCTCATTTGGGATAATGTCTAAATATTCCCCACCAAACGAGTGTCCATTACCTGTGGTAAAATTAATAAACGACATATTGTATCTGCCACCAATTTTAAAGTCCATACTATGTACTTTACATACAAAACCATATGGTGGCAACCACGAAGCCATTGCATCGGCATCGGCAAATGCTTTAAAAACTTTTTCGATTGGGGCTACAAAAACGCGGTGTAGTTTAACAGTATTATTTGTCATATGCTTACTTTTTTTTTCCATAAAACAAATCTAACAGACATTTTGTTGAGTTAGGTTAGTGAACTTGGCGTGTTGTTAGCCACTGCCATTTTTATCAATTTTCCCTTTTGCATACGATATACCAAAATCTTTGTGAGGGTTTATCACCCAAATCCACTTTTGGTTCATTGATTACTTTGGCATCGATCAACCCATAATTGCCAAAATCCGATTTAATTGAATCTGAATCATAAAAATACAATGTTAATCCAGACCAAGGTTCAAATGTATCTTTGCTTACTTCAATACCCTGTTTATATCGAAAATCCATTTTTGAAATTGTCACAAAAACCATATATCCATTAGGTTTTAGTTGATTATAACAATCTTCAATCAGCTTTATTCGTTCTTTTTCGTTTAATAAATGGATTAAACTATAACTGAAGATGCCATCATATAATTCTTGGTCAAACGGCATTGAACTGACAGATCCGTGATATACTTTTATACTATCCCCAAAGTGCTTTTGTGCTAAATCAATTGCTGTTTCAGAAATCTCAATCCCGGTTACCATGAATCCCTCGTCAGTAAAAATTTTGGCATTTCTACCGTAACCAAATCCGGGAATTAAGATTTTTTGTAATCCGTATTTTTTAAATAATTCTAAGGTATCGATTGCGGAATCGGCTGGTTCCCAGCCCCACATCTCTTGTTTATCTCTAAAGTTTGTCTCCCAAAATTCTGTCATATCTTTTCAATTTAATCAATGTGTGTCAATTTTCTTTGCTTGTGGCTAACGATTTGGCGATTTAGTGGGGAGCGAACTTGAAGTGAGCAAAAACCGTTTTGCATCCAGAACCTCGGGCCATGTTTTATTAAGATTATAGTCAAATATAAACTTCAAACCATCATACATTGTGTTTGTGCAATACAAAGAGACATTAGCAAAGTAAAGCAAATTGTCAGATTGATCTTTTTCATATTATATAATTTACAATGTCTGAAATGGATTATAACGGATGATGCTGGTATTTTTATTTAGAAGCTAACAAGTCTTTCAAATTAATTATTTTACTGCCATTTTTTTCGTAATAATTCAGCATTTCGTCAA